>CAZQGM010000167.1:0-2897 GCA_964592885.1 uncultured Gammaproteobacteria bacterium | reverse complement strand
AAATCTGCCGGATATCTGGATTTCTATCAAAATTTTCTCAATTCGGATGGTGCATGGGCGGTATTTGTGATTCGGGCGACACTGAGTGCGCCGTTTAACATTAGCTTTCTCGCTGGGCTGATGCATATGCCATTTACCCGTTTTTTCTGGGGGACCGCGTTTGGAGTACTCACAGAGTCAATGATTTTTCCATATATAGGGACGCTTCTTGTAGGTCACGCAGGATTTCAGTTGTGGTATATCCTTGTCATCCTCGCACTTTTAGGCACCGTCCCAATCGTGATCATGATGATCCTCAAGCTTCTAAAAAAAGAAAAAAAGACCCAAACCAAGGGGGAAAAACGTCACAAAAAACACGTGAGATAGGGTCTCACTAATTAAACGTGTGCAATGTTCATACATATATCTTTTTTTGCTCCTCCACGATCGTTTCGTGGAGTGGTAGACTCTTTTTATGAACGACGTACGACTTGATCCAGCTTGGAAGGCGGCACTAAGTGCCGAATTTGAAAAAGAATACTGGAAGAATCTCACCACGGATGTGAAATCACAGTATCTCACGAAGGCGGTGTATCCAGCTCCCGCAAACATTTTTCGCGCGTTTGACCTGTGTCCACTTGATCAAGTGAATGTCGTTATCGTTGGTCAAGATCCATATCACGGGCCAGGTCAGGCACATGGATTATGTTTTTCCGTCGCAGATGGAATGCAGCTTCCGCCGTCTCTGCAAAACATCTATAAAGAGATCCATAATGACCTGGGTATCACACCACTTCCTTCCGGAGATCTCACGCGGTGGGCACGTCAAGGTGTTCTCATGCTCAATAGTGTCCTGACTGTTCTTGCTAACCAGCCGGCATCTCATAGTGGGCTAGGATGGGAGGAATTTACCGATGCCGTGATCAAAGTTTTAAGCGAAAAAAAGGAACATGTCGTCTATCTTCTTTGGGGGAAATACGCACAGACAAAAGGGAGCGTCATCGATACCACAAAAAATTTAGTATTAACATCTGCACACCCATCACCATTTTCCGTGACGAAGTTTTATGGAAATCACCACTTCAGTCTCTGTAATGCCTATCTTGAGAAGCACGGAAAACCCCCAATCGATTGGCGATAACATATGAATCAGCTCGAGGAACTTAGTCTCGAAGAGTTTTATCGGTCAGCTGCAAACTATGATTATTTTTTGCTCCGGTAGTAAGCAAGGGTGAAAAGAAACAAGAAATATGAATACTGTGTATGACATAAAAACACGTGTCCTTGATGAACGCTATATCGAAGAACATCAGCAAAAAATATTTACTGCATGGAAAAACGTATGGAAGGACACGGAGTGGGGAGAGGAAGAGTACTTCACCTTCAGTGATTCGATTGGGTATATCCGTGATTTAGCAAACCATGGGACGGCAATATCTGTCGAAATAGGTGATCAGATCATATCATTCATCATATTTGCGGTAGACTATTTTCCTAAACCAAAAAGTCCCGAGGAGGCATCTATCTACGCGGAAGTCCACAAACGACTTACGAAGCCAACATACCTTTATGAGTTCGCTACTGCTCCCGAGTATCGTGGAAAAGGAATCGGTTCGATGATGATGGATGAGATGGAACAGCAGGTCAAAAAAGACGGATCAGATGGACTATTTGCTTGGACACGGAAAATGAGTAAAAGCCTGTCGATGTACGAGAAACGTGGGTTTACGATAGTGGGAGAACTCACCGTGCCGAAAGAAAATAAAGTTGGTTACGAGAAACGAGTATACCTATTAAAAACGCTAGTGAAATAAACTATATAGTAAAGTAAAAATAAGCTGTCAATAAAAAATGACACTTGAGGCAAAGCGGATGCCGAAGAAAATCCGACCAGATAAAAAATGCCCCAAGATGGGGCAAATTCGTGTTGGCTGCGGGACTAGGATTCGGACCTAGAATAACTCGTCCAGAGCGAGCCGTGATACCATTTCACCATCCCGCAAGGAGAGTGGAATCTTCATATTATATCGCAGGTCGTCCTAAAACTCACCGGGGGAGTTCTAGAATATTTAACTGGTGAAAACATAGATGAAGGATTATAATTTCGACATGAGACTTACGATTCCAACCCTACCAAAACATGCTCTCATTATGGGTATCCTCAATGTGACGCCGGATTCGTTTTCGGATGGCGGGAAGTTTCTTTCTGTTGATGCGGCAGTTGCGCGGGCTGGGGAGATGCTTGCGGAAGGGGCAGGCATCATCGATATTGGTGGGGAGTCCACACGACCAGGAGCCGAAGATGTAAGTGAAACAGAAGAGCTCTCACGCACAATCCCTGTGATCAAGGCAATTCGGGAAAAGTACGGAAATACATTTCCGATCTCTATCGACACCTTTAAATCTGCAGTAGCGCGTGAAGCACTCGCGGCTGGTGCGTCGATGATCAATGCACTCGGGGGATTTTGCTTTGACGAAGAACTTGCTGATGTGGCAGAAAAATATGATTGCTCCTTCGTGATCTACCACATCAAAGGAATGCCCAGAACCATGCAGGTCGGAGAAATCGTGTATCACGAGATCATCTCGGACATTAAACAGTTTTTCGAAGACCAGATTGCAGTTGGTATTGGTCATGGAATGAAGCGAGAACAATTTATCATCGATCCGGGTATTGGATTTGGAAAAACTGTTGAGCAAAATCTCGAGATCATCAAACGCCTGTCGGAGTTTACAACACTTAACCTCCCGATCCTTGTCGGCGTCTCTCGAAAAAATCATTTAGGCAAACTTCTCCAACAAAAATTACACTTGGTCGATACCCCGACTCCTGAAGAGCGACTCGAAGCATCACTTGCAGAGACAGCGGTTGCAGTTATGAATGGTGCAAAGATCATACGCACACACGATGTCGGTCA
>CAZQGM010000166.1:0-2915 GCA_964592885.1 uncultured Gammaproteobacteria bacterium | reverse complement strand
CTGCTTCTTTTTTTTTTTTTTTCCATACATCTCCATATGCGGAATCGACAATGACTTGATCATAGTATGGACAGTCGGGAGTATAGTAGATTTTCTTTCCATCGGTGATGTTTCCCTTGATCGACATGCCGTTTGGGGGAGGTATTTGTCGACATTGTGCACTCCAGATACCCAGATTCTTACTTTTAGCTTGTTGCTGTGCACTTTTTAACGATTCTGAATACAGGCTTTGTGCTCCGGTGAAACGGGCAAATCCGGCTGAAATGACCCGCCGATTAACCATCGAATCGGGAAATGGATCCCCGACGTCTCGGGGATGACCGGAGATGAGGGCATACGCGATATAGTGGGTCTCGCGCACTTTCCATGACATATATTCCGTCCAACTTTTCCAGTCTTCAATGAAAACATTTGAGACGCTGCGACCATAGTCATCAACGATGGCATGCTTTAGTCTCACGTGTCGACCAAGAATACTATCGGATAAAAATGCTTTTGCTTCTGCGCCTTGGCATCGACCTGTTTCAGGAGCGTCAACGCCGAGGAGTCGAACGCGCGTCCCATCCGAAAGCTCGAAGCTATCGCCGTCATAGACGGTTTCAACGGTACGGCCAGCGTAGCGGTCAGCAAGAAGGAGTGCGTTACCGAGAAGTGAGATGCCACATATCGTACCAAGTCCAATAATGATCCATGACTGACGTTGTCCCCCGCTTTTGCCCGCCATATAGATCAAGTCTACTGCGAAAAACCAAACGATGCATCAGTATCAAAAACGAACACTGTACTCGAGGCCTATCACATTGTGTACGGATGATTGGTTGGTCAGATTATTATTTCCAACTTTTTTTCGCTGTGTCACTGTGCTTGTCGTTGTCGATTGACAATAATAGAGCTCTTACCTGATTCGTGTTTAATCGAAGTGCTTGCACAAAAAAAAGCCGAATCACGCAATTGTATATACCTGTCCTGGCTGTGGTCGTTCACGTATGCTCCGAGCATTAAGACATTCGTACATAGGACGAAGATTCTGAGGAAGGTTCCCTGAGGTATGTAATAAATGGAGATGATGATAGTACGACCCGGGGCCAAATTCACTATTATACCAACTCATAGCATCAACGCGGACTGCATATTGACGGGGGTCAGCTGGCTCTAGCGCATGGAGCAACGTATACCCGACTTGCCTATGACGAATAGGTTGGATTGGCTTCTCTGGCGTAGGAGTGCGATCGGTCGCCCACGCAGCAAGATCAGAAATGAGTGTACGAGCATCGAGAGACATACATGCATTCATAACCGTTTCCTGATCATGAGCACTCCATAATCCATGAACGATCCCAAGTGGGTTTACATTTCCAGATTCATCTGGTGCTCCAAAAATCCATCGGATCCCCGAAACGATGTGGTTGTTTGACTCTTCTGATATATCAACGCCTGGTTTCATCACATGATGTTCTATCGCCTCAAGGAAATCACCCCAACGACCAATTGTTGACATATTCCGGTCTGGACGTTGACAGACAACATTAACGATTTCCCCTACCCATTTGGCTGTTTGGGTATGCTCTGACCATGCCGTATCTCCCATCTGTAGCACGCTGGTTGCTTCCCGAAGTACATCGTCGGCTGATCCAACCTGACGGACAAGTGAAAGGATGGCGATATTTTCATCCATAGGACGAGAGGAATGCAGTTCCCCATGAAGAAATGCGAGCGCTTCACGACGACGCTCCGCAGCCACCAAGCCTTCCCCAACTGTTTTGGCATACATAGTCATACCGTCTGCACGCGATGAATCACCTCGTTCTAGCATAGCTTTGATTGCGGATTAAAAGCCGATAGTACTACTTTTGAGGTAAAAATACAACGATATATCCATAGCACCTCCATCAAATCACGGAGGATTATTGATCGAATAATAACCAAAAATAGATAGACTATCATCTTCGATACATAGATATGTACCGGTTACGTGTGTGCGATTTACAGAGGTATGGCGTCGAGATTTGGAATCGATCTCTCCCGCATATATGTCTGATAGATAGGAAACAGCGATGTTTGTATTCTCCCTGATAGAAGCTTATCACGGATATCGATGAGAATTTGCCGAAGTGTTTGCTGTCCTTGATACCGACGATGCATGTCAAGCGCCGCGGCTATGCTGTCAGCTAACCGAAGTAACGACGGCAGACATATGTCACCATGATAGAGATCTTTTCGCTGCTTAATTGATTCGAAATCCGCATGATGAAACCTCAAAAGATCTGCCGTCGTCAGATCAAACCCAACAAACAGTGCAATGTCTCGGGAAAATGCAGGATGATACCATAAATGGCGCATTTCTGATGCTGTTACATATGCATTTGATGGTCGCGACAAGATATGATCCGGTACGAGCAATTTCCCGATATCGTGCTGTTCGGCCCCCACTACAAATACAGGGCTCACGATCCCTGCGACCTCCATCAAATCCGTAGCAACTGTCTTAACTGTCATCACATGATCATAGGTCAATGGACTATGACGGGATAGTTCTTTAAGAAGTGCTTGCCGTTTTTCTGTAAGTGTGGGGAGGCATGCGATAGCATCGAGATGACTAAGTGTGGCATCAAGCCTAGGCGACCAGAGAGATTCTCTTTGAATATCGTGCTCTATCATATCCCATATGTGGCAGGATTTGATATTTTGTGGAAAAAAGGTTCTCTCTTAACGGTGTTATACACTTGATATCTTCTGTGTGTATTAGAAGACGTCTACATCTGCATCTGTGTGTCTAACTCAGGACTGGAATGTGGGACTGTTTTTCGACTACTTTCAGCCGTTTTTCATGGTCATCAAGTTGACCCGCAACCTCATCGTGCTGACCAGTATGTACATCAATTGCTTCGCGCGTCGCTTTAAGCTCCCCCATCACT
>CAZQGM010000165.1:0-2929 GCA_964592885.1 uncultured Gammaproteobacteria bacterium | reverse complement strand
GTACTCGAGCGCTCGGGCAACGAGATTATCGTCGATAAGATTTGTCAGAAGAATGACGCAATCATTGGCGATTTTTGGTAGCCCAGCATCTTTGAGCTCTTGGAGAATTTTGAGTCCCCCTTTGTCTGGAAGAAGGAGGTCAAGAAGCACAAGACTATACCCACCTATAGACATTTTTTTGTATGCTTCCTCGCCGGAAACCGCTATCTCAAGCTCATACCCTTCTTCACGTAAAAGGCGTTCATAATATCGACGAACCATCTCGTCGTCTTCTACAAGTAATATTCGTTTTTTACGATTTGTTTCCATACGTTTAATACCCCTTTATCTTCCTATGATACGCATCATCAGCCATAAAAACTAGCCGCTCCTGTGGACTATATACGATAATGATGTTGCGTTCCATGCTGTAATCTTTTCATCGCGATTGACTGTCGCATTTGCAAAAAACTGTTTTTGACCGTCGACAATATCTTGGAAACAATAGTGTAGATCGTCAACCAGGGGATACTCTCCTGTCAACACATCTGATGCAGCAATCCATAGAAGCGTGCCATCCGGAGTGTGTGCGCCGACTGGGATAACCAACGATGGCACAGCGATACGAAAAAAGCACATGACCCAATCTTCATCATATCCCCCTTCAAGCCGAACGATGCCTGACAGTGATATATCGTTTGGGGTCACCGTGTATCCTGTCTCTTCTTTCGTTTCACGCATCGCTGCCAGTAAATAATTTTCTCCCGGTTCTACCCTTCCCCCTATGCCGTTAAGTTTTCCTGGATCGATTTTAGCGCTGTCTGAACGCAGGAGAAATAAATACTGGTCTCCGACGTGAAGAAAGCACGTTACTGATGTCTGGACTTTCCGTATATAGTATTCATCCATGTGTATAGTTATACCTCTAAGATAACTGGGACAATAAGCGGAGTCCGTCCTGTCTCTTTTTTGAGGAATAGTTGCAGATTTTCCTCAACCTGCTCACGCAGAAATCTCCAATCAGTAATTTTTCCTTTACGGGTCGCAATCGACTTTTTGACGACCGCTTGGGCTTTTGTCAACAATCCTCCAGACTGCTGGATATAGACAAACCCACGAGATATGATATCTGGCTCTGAAATCACCCGTCCCGTTCCCTCTTCGACTGGAACGATGACGACCACTATTCCTTCCTCAGCTAGCGTCTGCCTATCTCTGAGCACTGCATTGCCGACGTCCCCAACTCCGAGTCCATCAATCATGACATTTTGCAAATCAATGGTTTCAGCAGTCCGTACATTGCCATTCTCCATAAATTCAAGGACTTCGCCTTCTGATGGTATGAGGACGTGTTTTTTGTCATACCCGAGTTCGCGGGCGAGGGTACGATATTGCATCACGTGTTTATACGTGCCACCGATCGGCAAGACATACCTCGGACCTACGGCTGATAGAAGAAGCATCAAATCTCCTTGGCTTCCGTGTCCAGAAACATGGAGGTCATCAACGATACCTGTATAGGATACACGTGAGCCACTTCGGTATATTTGCTCGATAAGCGCATTGATCGCGTGTTCATTACCCGGTATCGGATCAGCAGAAAAAAGTACTGTATCCCCTTCTTTGAGATGCACAAACTGATGTCGATCGTTGGCAATTCTAGAGAGTGCTGATTCAGGCTGTCCTTGGGCACCTGCCACAATGAGAAATTGTTTACTATCTGGGACGTGTTTTAGGTCCCTATCTCTGACGATCATTTCACCCGGAAATCTCATGTATTCTAATTTGACGGATTCCTCAGTATTTTGTGTGACTGACCGACCAATGAAGCAGACCTGACGACCCCGCATCCGTGCGATATCGATGGCTAGCTGCACACGGGAGATATTACTTGACTGGGTGGTGAAAATGAATTTTCCAGGGCAAAGGTCAAGCTCACGCAAAATCGCGTCACGGATTTTTTGCTCGGATGGCGTGAATCCTTCGCGTTCACTTCCAAGACAGTCAGTAGTCATACATAAGACTCCCCGTCTGCCTACCTCCGTAATCCCATCGATGTCTGGGAGCTTTCCATCAAGTGGATCAAAATCAAATTTGTAATCAGATCCATGATAGAAAATCCCGATTGGTGATTCGATCACGAGATGTGAAGTATCAGGAATCGAATGCGTCAATCGAAGAAATGATACACGAAATGATCCAAGTGACAGTGTTTTGTCAAAGTTCACTGGCGTCACTTTCGCATCTATATGCGCTTCCCGGAGTTTCATGTTGACGAATGCCGCTGTAAGCGGTGTGCCCCACATGGGAACTGGCTGCAACTTTGGATACAGGTACGGAACTGCGCCAATATGGTCATCGTGTCCATGAGTAAACACCAAACCACGAATCTTATCTTTTTTATCGGACAGATAGCGAATGTCTGGTATGACGAGATCTATGCCAAGCATATCCGGATCCGGAAATCCAATACCACAGTCGACAAGGAGGATATCTTTGATGATATTGTCGTATCGATACTCGTACGCATACATGTTTTTCGTCACGTTGCCTGACCCACCTAAGAATACGATTCGAACTGACCCTTTTCCGGTTCCAGCCTTCCCTTCAAAGACTTGCTCTTTTGGCTGTACAAATGGAACGTTTCCGACCATTGGCGTAACCACCTGCGTAAATGGTTTGTGAAACGGTGATCGCTTCCGTGGCTCGTTAGCGCGAGACTGTGCCGAAAATTGGCTACTAGACGATCGATTCCGCTGTTCTGGCTGTTGACCAGAAAAACGATTTTGTCCTCTCGGTGCATTTCCTTGCGTGCGCCCGTCTGACGCCTGATTTGACCGAATCCCACGGTACGGTCCTGCTTGACCAAATGCTCGTGGATTTGATTGGCCGGGAGTATTTCTACTCGCCGCTTGCCCTTGATTACTATTTCCTCGATACGGCCCAAAAT
>CAZQGM010000164.1:0-2932 GCA_964592885.1 uncultured Gammaproteobacteria bacterium | reverse complement strand
TAAATATCAGTATATATCTGCCGAAAAAAGAATCTGTTCCACAAAACGTTTCTACATTGACCCCCTCACCGCTTTCACCTAATCGACGTATTTCACCTACACTCACTATACTACCCACGCAATCTGCAACCTCATCGTCGGTATTTAACACGCTTCAGACTTCATCACCAAGTGGAACATTCTCTAGTAGTCCCAGTGCGATGCAATCTACAGTACCGATTACTACTCCGCGACTGGGACAGGCCACAGGTTTACCTATGATCGGCGGATGTATAGTTTTTCCATCTGATAATCCATGGAATCGTGATATATCCAATCTTCCAGTACACTCACAATCAGATGCATATATAACTTCCATAGGACGTACACGATCTCTCCATCCTGATTTTGGTGGTGCATCATACGGAAAAAGTTGGGGCATCCCCTTTATCACCGTGACTAATATTCAAAAGATGATGCCGATTACATTCACGGCGTATGGTAATGAAAGTGATCCTGGTCCATATCCGATACCGCTTACCGCGCCGATAGAAGGTGGGTCAGATGACACTGGCGATAGGCACGTTCTGGCTATCAATACCGATACATGCAAGCTCTACGAAATGTATCGAGCATTTCCGACAACAACAGGATGGAATGCTGATAGTGGCGCCATTTTCGATCTCAATTCAAATGCACTACGTCCAGAACGATGGACCTCGGCTGATGCCGCTGGGCTACCAATATTTCCAGGACTTGTTAAATATGATGAGGTAAAAAAAGGAGCTATATATCATGCAATCCGATTTACCACGAAAAAAACGCAACGAGCATATATACCACCTGCGCGGCATTTTGCGTCGACAAGCACTGACGCATCGCTTCCCCCTATGGGACTTCGAGTCCGGCTGAAAGCTACCTACGATATCAGCAGACTACCACCACAGGCAAAAGTGATCGCGACTGCAATGAAAAAATATGGTCTTATTCTCGCCGACAACGGGGGCGATTGGTTTTTTCAAGGAGACCAAAATCCTGCATGGGACGATGCCGATATCAACACACTCAAAACTATCCCGGGAAGTGCGTTTGAAGCGGTAGAGACGGGACAAATCGTAAAATAGCATTTCCAATGATTCGAATCATTGGAATAGTATAAATAGCACAGTATGTAGAAGCTCTTCGGGCGAAAAATTAGGTGGTATCTTTGTAGAAAGACTCGTAGTCTCTTTTTAGCCCTTCGATGAGTGGGATGAATTGTATCCCGAGTTTTTTTATTTTATCGTTTGTGACAATGAGCGTTTCATTATCAAATGGAAAGTCCTCTTCCTTGTAGTTGGCCCCTACTGCATCCGGGTTATAGGTAATAATCGGTTCTTTCCCCACGACATCTCCCATCATCTGTACGATTCCTTTGACCGTGATAGGTTCATCACCAGCAATGTTAAAGGGTCCTTCGACACTTCCTTCCACGAGTGTCACCATGCTTTTAGCCACCTCATCGACAAACACAAATTGCGTCACCCCAAGTCCATCTCCTGGCAAAACTAATGGTGTGCCGCTTTTAATTCTCGAATATATAAAGTTTTCGCGATCACAAAAATTCTTGGGACCCATGATATAGACAGGACGGATGATTCCGTATTCTATCCCACTTTTTTCCAAAGTCCGCTCACATTCTACTTTGCCTTTGTTGTAGTCCCCAAATGCCGGCCAGTCTCCAACTGGCGCCTCCTCGGATATAGGAAATATGTCTGTTTTTTGATATGCAGCTACGGAACTAAAATGAAGAAAGTACTTAAAATGAAGTTCCTGAATTGCTTTAGTAGTCTCCACTCCCGTATACGCGCACATGTCTACCACTGCATCAAAGTGTTCTTTGATGGGAAATCCATCTGTACGATCACCTTTGATAAAGCGAACGCTTGGTGGATACACTGAGGAAATTGAACCTCTGTTAAACACTGTCACCGTGTGGTTTTTCCTAACCAGAAGATCAACTAGATATGGACCGACAAATCGAGAACCACCGATGATGAGGATATTCATACGTATATTTTATACCGTAAATTCAAATCCGTTTACTCCACGAATGATTGTGCCTCCCACAGGGCTTGCGAAATGCGAACCGATGATGAGTGTATCCGTGTCTGCATATGCTTCTAAGAATTTCTTCCGTGTCTCTACTGTCTGGTCCGGATACGTATCTGCCAGTGTCGTCCACTCGGGGTGAGCGATCTGACATGGATGATGCATGACATCACCAGTGATGATCGCTTTTTGTCCCTCTGACTCAATCACCACGCTCATATGATGTGGTGTATGTCCGGGTGTTGGAATTAACGCGATACATGGATCGATATGAAAATCATCATCAACAAACTGTGCTAAACCTGCATCAACGATTGGAGTGATCGAATCATCAAACGCATTTAAATCGTCGATCACTTCTTTTTCTGGTTTCTGTTTCCAATAATCGTATTCGCCTTGAGAGAGAATGTATCGAGCATGTGGGAACGTTGGGATCCACTTCCCATCTTCTAATCTCGTATTCCATCCGATGTGATCAAAATGAAAATGTGTACAAATGACGATATCGATCTCTTCTAGGAAAGTATGTATACGCTCGAAATTTGTGAGATAGTCTGTGTGTAGATCACCCCACTGTGGCATGAGTGGACGGCTTTTGCAGTTTCCGTTGCATGTATCTACAAGTATATTTTTCCCGTTTGATCGTACGAGGAAGCTTTGGACGAGCGCTTTGAGATTTCCTTTTTCCCCTGCAAAGTGCGGATAGAGCCATGGAATATTTTTAATCTTTTCAGGAGTTGCGGCGGGGATAAACGACGAGAAGGACTCGTCATCCTCCATCTCGATTAGCTGGGTGATTTCAATATCACCGATAGTTAGTTTCTGTACTGATTCAGTATTCATACTGGTATTTCTCGCCATA
>CAZQGM010000163.1:0-2967 GCA_964592885.1 uncultured Gammaproteobacteria bacterium | reverse complement strand
ACTATATATGGGAATGAAGTATTTCTTTGGCCATTCCATGGCTTTGGGCAACGTGCTTCGCCTGTATACCAAATCTGAAGCCAAGGAAGTGTAAACTCACGAGTAAAAACTTTTTCATATAATATCGCCATGGATTAAATTATACCAGTTGATGAGTTTAAGGCTAGATACTATGACACAGCTATTGTATTTAGGATCAGCACATAGGAGCGGACGATTAGCGTGTCTATGTGTGGCGAGTATTTTCTATTTTACCCCATGCTTCGTGATGTATACTATTAAGGAGGTCTTATGAAATCACGTATTACACAACTAGGCGTACCCTATGTAGTGTTTTCTATCTCCATCATCGCACTTAACCTCCTCATTCTTGATATATTTATCATTAGATATTTCTTCCAGATCCCCACTGGCGTCCTTGGCACCACCACGACGACAGTACGTACTCAGGCCTGTCCACAAGCCTGTATCGATACATTTCAAACGTACGCGTCCGGGTACACCAGTAGTGCAAAAGAACACTATGTGACACTTGGCACTGGGTCGGGATATGCGGGAGACTGGTCAGATGTCACTGGCATAGAAGCGACGATCGATACGACGCAGTATCGAAAAATTAAAACAGCGACATTTGAAGCGACTGCAGGTATCCCAAGCGGAAGTGGCACGGTATCCTTGAGGCTTTTTAACGCGACTGACAAACATCCAGTATGGTATTCTGACGTCTCCATGTCCGGCTCAGGCCCAGTGGCTCTTACGTCCCAACCAATCACCCTTGATGCAGGAAAGAAGCTATATAAAGTTCAAATCAAAACTCAACTTCAATATCCGGCATCAGTGCTTCAAGCGAGGATACATGTCATTACATATTGATTTGTACAGGAAACAAGAAACACATTGGTGGACTAGACAAGAGCAAATAGCAATGAGGTTAGGTATATTCTGTAAAAATTTCTGGATTGGTCACGGTTGTCTTGATGATCTGAGCCGACCCATCGTACTGATACGTCAATTTTGGAAAACGTGTATAGACCGCTTTTTCGAGGTTGACGACACTCTCCCCTCGGAATCCGAGAAGCACAGGCACACCCGCATCCAATCCGATCCCCGGCTCATACTCTTTTAAAAAGCGGAATACTTCTACAAACTCGCTCGCCTGTTTCTCAAAATTGTCGTACTGGAGATAAATGGTTCTATGAGGCTGCATACGCGAGATGCGGATATGTCGATCATACAGAATCACGGAAACACGGTTAAACCTAGACGCTTTTTCCAGTTCTACGCCAAAGCCAGTTGAAGCAGTTATGTTGTGTCCCACAAAATATCGTGCACCAACAATTTTTCCTGAGTCTACTTGATAGATCTCATTTGGAAGAGTTGAGAGATTTTTGTCTGGAGAAAATGGCGCGGTATATGGATCATATCCAGTGATACCCGAACTCCGAAGCACATTCCCAATCAATGTATCCTGGCGAAGCTTCACATATGGCTTGATGTCATCAGATGTCTGTGTCAGGGATATAGGACAGTACGCAGCAAGAGGGTTTTCCGGTATGCCAGATAACCCATCCACACGCAAAAGCTCGTCAATATACTTTTTTCGATCGGTTGCAGATACGAGAACCTGAAGTGTATTCATAGCACCATCTTACGGGCTTTTGTTGTACAAATCTATCCGTGCATTCACCTCACGCAGGAGCGTAGGTATTTTCCCAAACGCCTCTTTTTGGTTTGATATGAGTTGATATGCCCGGTGATCACTTAGGACAAATTGGCCCCATGAGGTTTTCGTGCGATATCGCTCTTCGGGTTCGTAGATGCCAGGTATATTTTTTCCGGCTACCACATAGGTGTCGGGTTTTGCGTACAAACGTTCGAGATATACGACCTGCTGACCGAGTGACGAAAGCCCTGCTTCGAGCTCCCAAAGCTGACGCTTCTCTTCGTTTGTGGGTGTAGTGATTTTGGAAAGTGCTTCCCACCTCTTTTCGGCGTGATCGATATAGGTGAGCCATATCGGCGCTGTCTCAGAGCTCCCATAAAGAAGATGATTATAATCTACAGCATTATTTACTGTCGGTGGGAAGCGAGTAGCAATCGTACTTTCTATAGGTAAAATATTTATACTCACCATGGCTACGACCGTCAAGACAAACGTGACCCCAAAGACAACAGTCCTCCGTATCTTTTTAACCACGAGCACCAGGAGTCCCACTAATATGAGTGACAACCATATGAGAAATATGCCACCAAATACCCGAGATTCTGTCAGACCATGTGCTCCGACGTAGAGGGACAGTCGTTTGAATGCCGATCCTAGAAGCAAGAGTACTTCAAAGACGAGAAGCGCCACCGTACTTGCCATATACTTGGGAGCCTTGCTTTGCTCGGCATGGAGAACTCGTATACCAGCAACTGCGATTAGGGATGCGATAAACGCGGCCCAAAGTAACTGGAAAAACCCTTGGCGAACGTATTCCGAGTATGTAACCACCTGAATACCGAGAGTCCGTAGTTCGCTTTCCCCCACAGTTGCAAATAGATATCGATACTGGACCAAAAGAAATCCACCGAACAAGAGGATGATCCCGACTGATACGATAAAAAGTTCCTTAGCGGCACCCTTCCCCACTGATGTGGATAGTTTTCTCATAGCGTCAACAAACGTATCTTTTATGGTGGTCATACCCCAGATAAAACATACGAAGAAAATGACAAGCGATAGCATGAGCCGTTCATTGACGCTGAGACTCACGTTTCCGACAAATGCGCGAAATATCGGATCTGCTGATACCAGAAGCGAAAAAAGGATCCAGAGAACTGGGATCCCGATGACAAGTCCTCGTAGGATCGGGACGATATCATGAGACTTCGGATGATCATCTTTTTTGAGTTTCCATGTAAATAGTAGGTCCAACACATGCGTAAAGCTTTCGATGCATGCCGCGATAGGGATAGTCACGATCG
>CAZQGM010000162.1:0-2987 GCA_964592885.1 uncultured Gammaproteobacteria bacterium | reverse complement strand
CTTGAAAGGTTTATCGTTGATGAAGAGATTAAGCGTGGGTACCTCCATGTCATGACACCGCCACTCGCTAAAACTGAGCTCTATAAAACGAGCGGGCACTACCCATACTACAAAGACACGATGTACCCGCCTATGGTAGTCGATGATGAAGAGCTTATTTTGCGCCCAATGACCTGTCCACATCATTTCATGCTCTATTCATCAGAACCACGAAGCTATCGTGAGTTGCCGATGCGTATCGCTGAGTGTGCGGATCTGTTTCGCTACGAAAAAAGTGGAGAACTGACTGGCCTCATGCGTGTCAGGATGTTCTGCTTGGCTGATGCCCATATCGTAGCAACCCCAGAGCAGGCTAAGGATGAAATTTCGGCTGTTTTAGATCTCATCGAGTACGTAAACACAGTATTTGGCATGGTCAAAGGGACTGATTATCGCTTCCGATTATCCCTAGGTGACCGATCCGATACAAAAAAATATTTCAAAGATGATGTTGCATGGGACCACGCAGAAAACGTACTACGAGAGGTACTTGTAGAGCGTGATGCACCGTTTTACGAAGCGAGCAACGAAGCGGCCTTCTACGGGCCAAAGATTGATGTGCAGGTGAAAAATGTAGCCGGCCATGAGGAGACAGCATTTACCGTCCAGTACGATTTTGTCATGCCAAAACGATTCAAGCTGACGTATATCGGAAGTGATGCAAAGGAACATGAGCCAATCGTGATCCATAGATCAAGTGTAGGCGCATTTGAACGGACTATGGCATTTCTCATCGAAAAATACGCCGGAGCATTCCCAGTCTGGCTTTCACCAGTCCAGATGACGCTTGTACCAATCGCTGAGCGACATGGAGAGAAAGCAAACGAGATCGCCAAGGTAGCCCAATCTGCAGGTATCCGAGTGGAAATTGATGCAGCTAGCGAACCCATGGGCGCAAAAGTGCGACGCGCGACATTGCAGAAAGTTCCCTATATCGGTATAATTGGCGATAAGGAGTGTGATGCGGGTACCGTATCGCTCCGAACACGCGGAGGTGAGCAGGTCGTTATATCCATAACAGATCTGATTGCCAGAATTACGGATGACATTCAACACTTTCACTAACGCGAAACGATATCGTCTCAATTATCAGATTACGGCGCCTCAATTGCGCCTTTTGGACGAGACCGGTAAACAAATCGGCGTTGTAAGCAAAATCGAAGCGCTTCAAAAAGCCAAAGAACTTGGTCTTGATGTGGTAGAAATCGCAGCAAACGCGACGCCACCTGTCGCGAAACTCATCGATTTCAAGAAATTTAAATACCAGGAAGCAAAAAAAGAACGGGAAAGTAAAAAAACCCAAAAAAATGTCGGAGTCAAAGAGCTTCGTTTGCGCCCATTTATCGGTCAGCACGATATTGACACCCGGGCCAGGCAGGCGATCGGATTTATCGAAGACGGCAATCAAGTGAAAATAAACATCGTATTTCGTGGTCGTGAATTACAGCGTAAAGACTTTGGATTTGAACTCATGAAAAAGTTTCTGGTGTCTTTGGGAGAGATGCGTATCGTCCGTGAGCCACATTTTGAAGGGAAAATCTTATCAGCCACCATCGTGCCTGCAAAAAAACTCGAAAAGGGAGCCGAGACGGTGACAGCAACACCATAAATACACCCCATATTTCGGGTGTTGTCAGTACAAACGGAATCAGATATACTATACCCCTATGCCGAAGATGAAAACAAAGAAAATCGTGTCAAAGCGATTTAGCCTGACCAAAACCGGAAAGCTCATGCACGGAGTGCAGGGAGCGCGGCATCTGCGGCGAAAAAAGTCGGGTAGCCAAAAGCGTCGCCAAGACAAGCCCATCGCACTCAAATCAAAAGTTCATACAAAAAAAATTAAAACATTTATTGCTGTCCTCTAACGTCCTATGAGAGTCAAACGCGGAGTCACCTCAAAAGCAAAACATCATAAGTTGTTCCGGTTGAACAAAGGCTATCGGATGACCAAACGACGCCTTGTCCGCGTTGCAAAAGAAGCGTATCTACACGCAGGCGAGTATGCATTTGCTGGCCGAAAAGACAAAAAACGCGATTTTAGAGCCCTCTGGATCACCAGAATCTCCCAAGCAGTCAAAAAAGAAGGCCTCTCATATAGTGTATTTATCAAAGAACTGAAAAATCATGCTATCACTATCGACCGAAAAATGCTTTCGTATCTGGTGACAGAACAACCAGAGTCGTTTAGTGCCGTCGTTGCCGCGGTCAAAGCCGGGAAGTAACCGATATAGGCAATACATAAAAAAAGAAAAAAGAAGTCCCGCGAAAGCGGGATTTTTGGTACAAGGGGTATATTGCAAGAGGCTAACAACTACTCGTACAATACATTCAAATAGCTATGACACTCAAAGACGCACTCATCACCCTGACACTTGCAGCCAAACAGGCTGAAGCTGATATTGCCTTGTCACAGCTCACTGGTGCACTTCTCAAAGAACAGATTACGGGAAAAACATCCGCATTTGGTATGGCTGCAGGACAACTCAAAGATCTCTCACCCGATGAACGAAAAGTATTCGGTCAGGCAGTGAACGAACTAAAAACGACACTTCTCACGTTGTGTGCCTCAAAATCAGAGGCAATTTCCACGGCATCGGGCGATATCGACGTCACCGAGCCAGGCATACGTCCACCCATCGGACACCTGCATATCGTCTCACAGGCTATTTCGGAAATCACAGATATTTTTTCCCACATCGGGTTTACCAGAGTGCGTCATCCAGAGGTCGACTGGGACTGGTACGCGTTTGAATCGCTTAATATGCCAAAAAATCATCCGGCTCGTGATGAATGGGAGACGTTTTTCATCAACACACACGAAACAGGAAACAGGAAACAGGAAGCAGGAAATAAATTTGAAAAAACGGTGCTGACACCTCATACCAGTAATGGTCAGGTACGCGAGATGGAAAAAGGGTCGCTCCCGATACGAATGATAAATATCG
>CAZQGM010000161.1:0-3015 GCA_964592885.1 uncultured Gammaproteobacteria bacterium | reverse complement strand
TTTCGGTTGGAAAATCCTGCCTGAAGCAAAATCATGAAGTCCGCAAGTTCGTGTGGTATCTCGTGAGCCACCACACCCACTGTCATGGAAATACCAAGCGGTATGGACACAAGAAATGCGCCACCGATCATGACACCGTCTATAAAGTTATGGATCGCATCTCCAACGAGTGACAGATATCCAAGTGCATGCAAGTGATGATGTTCATCGACATCTTCGCATCCTGCGTGGTGATGCCAATTCATGAGTTTCTCGATGCTGAAAAAAATCACGATACTCATGACTATGTAGAGGTACGCTTCTTTCGGGAATACTTCCATGGCTTCCGGAATCAAATCAAAAAAAACGGTACCTAAGAGCACGCCCGATGACACCGATAGTAGTACGGGCATAGCACGGGTAAGTGCATCACGGCGCACGACAAAAAAGATAGCTCCCAGAAGCGACAGGGCGCTTACGGATAGCACTGCGATAAGTGCATAGAAAATCATATAGTCTACTTCTGATTATATCGTATATATATATGAATATGGATATGGCAAGATGCCACACGTCGTACACGATGGCTCGATATCTTATATAATAGGTGCAGCTATGGCAAAAATAACTGCAGAATACATCAAAGGTGTCCGAGGAACTAACGACATCATGTATGACGGAAAACCCCAAGTTGTCTTCATCGGACGGTCAAACGTGGGTAAATCAAGTCTCATCAATTCGCTTGTTGGAAAACAGCTCGCCCGTTCAAGCTCAAACCCAGGAAAAACGGTAAACTTAGATTTTTTTCTTATCAACCAAGAGAGATACTTTGTCGACCTTCCAGGATATGGCTACGCACGAGTATCGACAAAAGAAAAAGAAGATTTTCGGAAAATGATCCTCTGGTATCTTTCCGAATCAAATGTCGATCATCTTCTCATCGTGCTCATCATCGACGCAAAAGTCGGACTCACTGCATTTGATCACGAATCAATTGAGTTTCTGAAGTATCATCACAAGCGATTCATCGTTATAGCAAATAAAATCGACAAACTCACTCAAGGCGAGCGAATATCCTGTGTTTCATCTATCAAAAAAGAGTGTGGTGATATCCCAGTGATCAGTCACAGTTTACGCACTGGCGCTGGAAAATCGGAAATCATCAAATACTGCCTTGTAGAACCCCCAAAGGCACCAGTTGCCCTATAGATACAACCGTACCCATGTCTTCGTTCCCATGTGTCGCATATACAGAACTCTTTTGGTCCGCTCTACTTTTTTTATAAAACATTCCCCCTATCATACGGCTTAGTCCGTACATCATTACCCCTTGTCTATATCGCTAGAACAAGCTAAATCAGGCCAAATACGGTACAATACATAGGTATGCTTATAGACCGAGTCGAAATTCATGTACGTGCTGGTAACGGTGGACGTGGTGCTGCTACGTTTTTACGCGATGCCCAGACATCCAAAGGGGGGCCAAACGGCGGGAACGGCGGACGTGGCTCAAGCATATTCATTCAAGGATCCCACAACCTGACAGATCTACAGGAATACCGATTCAAAAAAAATATTCTTGCTGAAAATGGCGAGGCAGGGATGAAAAGCAACTGTCATGGGCGAAATGCTGAGGATATCACCCTTTTTGTGCCGATCGGTACCGAAATTACCGATATGGCTACTGGTGAATCATTTGAAATCACTAATTCAGATGACCGCATGATTCTCGTCAAAGGGGGGTTGGGCGGGCGCGGCAACTATTTATTTAAGACGTCTACAAACCAAGCGCCTACGTACTACGAAGCCGGAGCTATCGGAGAAGACCGTATCATTCGGATGGAGATGAAAATCATCGCAGACATAGGACTCATCGGACTTCCAAATGCGGGCAAAAGCAGTCTACTATCTGTACTTACCAATGCGACACCTGCAATCGGTGCATATCCGTTTACCACACTCGAACCAAATATTGGCATGATGGGAACAACCGCGCTTGCCGATATCCCAGGACTCATCGAAGGAGCATCAACAGGCAAAGGGCTCGGGACGACATTTCTCAAGCACATCGAGAAGACACGGCTACTTGTACACTGCATAGATAGCACCATCGAGGACCCGTATGCAGCATATAAAACGGTCCGAGAAGAATATAAAGCATATAGTAGTAAGCTGATGCTGGCAAAGCCAGAGATCATCCTTTTGACTAAAACAGATATTGTCGATCCCTCTACACTGAAAAAAGCAGTATCTAGTATGAAAAAAAGAAAAAAAGCAGTCTACACTGTTTCGGTAAACGACCAGGCCAGTGTTGACGCACTTGTCGAGATCTTAAAACAGTACATCAAAACAAATAATTCGTAATCTGATCGCTCCATATGGCATTTCGAGTCAAAGAACCAGCATATAAAGAACCTCGTATTATCTTCACCAAACAAGGGTATGAAGACCAACTCAAGGAGAGGAAGCGTCTTTTGGAAGAACGTCCAGATGCAGTCATAAATCTCACAAAATCACGGGAGATGGGAGATCTTTCGGAAAATGGATACTATAAAGCAGCCCGACAACGCCTATCTGCCATTGATGCAAATCTACGGCGTGTCGAACGCCTTATCAGGTGTGCAAAAATAGTCGAGACGTTCAATACCGGAACGGTTGAGATAGGACGAACAGTCACACTCAGTGGAAATGGAAAATCAGTGACCTACACGATCGTGGGTGGGTATGAGTCTGATCCAATGAAAAAGACAATTTCTCATATGTCCCCTATCGGAAAAGCCATCTTGGGAAAACGCATCGGCGAAACGGTACAAATACACATCCCCGCGGGAGTGGTATCATATACGATTGAAAAAATTGAGTAGATGTCCTCTTTCGTACTTCATCTTTTACGGAAAAGAGTTATTCCGGTAAAGAGATCGTATCGCTATCCACGACACAAATTCCTTCTTTTTGAAGTCTTCCGATCGTATTTTTTATGCTGTCTTCTGGTCGCCCATACAAAGAGGCTATATGAGATATAAATGACCCACTATC
>CAZQGM010000160.1:0-3032 GCA_964592885.1 uncultured Gammaproteobacteria bacterium | reverse complement strand
ATCGAAGAATAAAAAGTATGTCTTTGTTTTTTATCGGGATAGCAGAGGACGAGCAGGGCTATCATTTATCGAAAACCGATCGGCTATCACATCACAGGGTATTCGTGAGAAATATACGACACTCGGTATCTACGGACTACCGCCGATCTATGAATACACCAGTCAGACATTTGGATATGGAAACGTAGCGGATTCAAATGGGCACTACCAGGATATGTTTACGAACTATCTTTCAAAAGTGCCGATGATTAAAGACTACCTGCAGTTTGTAAAAACTGGTGTGGCCCCGAGTGCGTCTGCTCTAGTGGGAACATCTGTAGCAGATCTCGCTCGAGCACGAGTGCAGGCTATAGAGGCAGAGCTTGTCACACTCGAGCCACAAGTAAGCGCTGGACAAGCTGCGTACCAAATGGCAATGATTCAGCAGCGTGCTGCTGAAGAGGCATACAGGATAGCCTATGCTGCATTAATGGCAGCGGAGAAAGCTAATGGAGCAATTACGACCGCTGAGGAAGCTGTGGTGGAAGCACAGGCGAAGAAAGATGCCGCGGATCAAGCGGTCACGGATCAAGAGACAAAGGTAGCCGATCTCAAGAAGGCCCAGAGTGGTGCAGCAGCAACAAAGAGCATGAACAACATGCCAAATAACCGTAAAAAGGCAATCGATGCAGGTGTCGCAGCAGCAGGGGTTAGTGTAGCCAGTCTCACACCGGCACATCGTGCATCGATGATTGCAGCCCAAAAGGAGATCGCTGCAGCACTCGCGGGTTCGCAAGGGGATGCGACGATTCTCGGAACCTACAAAACAACGATAGATGCAGCACTTCTGGCCGATCGGAAAAACCGTATCGCCGTCGTATTTGGATTGACCACGCTGGAGGCGACAACCCTTGATCCACAAATCACGACGGCAATCGCAGCGCTCGTCACTATCGATGAAGCATTGGCAAATAAAACAACCGTTGATCAGCCGATGAAAGATGCGCTCAAAGCGGCACTTGAGACGCTCCAGGCTGACGTAGTATTCCCGGCAGCAAAGAAAATTGCCGATCTTACAGCAACTATTGAGAAATTGAGTAAGCAAGTTGATGGAATTGCGGTGGGGATGGGTATTCTCGGTTGGTATAGAAATACGTTTCGAGGAGCACGTGAATTTGCAAATTCTATAGAACAACCAACACCGTTGATCCATTGGAGAACCTTACCGCAAACCTTTAAAAGAATGGCTCTTCCATCTCCATGGAGACCTGAATATAAAAATGTGCTGAATGTCAAGGGAATACCCGTAGGACAAGGACTTGCATATTTGTATGTTGCTGGTCGATTTTTCACTCCATGGGGTTGGTTTGTTGATCTACCACGTATACTTCTTTATAAGTTTGTGTGGGAAGGTGACACCCTCTCAGGTCCGGCGCCAGCTACTCCCGCCACTCCCGCTGTGGCGACAGCCATCCCAGCATCTGTCACGAACGCGATGAAAAAACGCGTGAACCTGTATTTTGCGAACGATACTGATACAGCGATCAATACTGCAGTAAAACCATTTATCACATATATCCAGTCTCGTACCAAGGCAGAAATAACAAAAGATAATCTAAAAAGCGAATCCCGGCTTTCAACGCTTGTGGATAGTGCAATTGCGTATATAAAACTCAATTCATCAACCTCGTATTTGACGGATTCTGAACTCGAGGAATTACAAAAAATTGCTGATGATACATATGGTAAAGAGCTGGTGACAGATGTCTTTATCGAGCACGTTCTTTTACCATACGCGCTCGCATTAAAGGATTTGGAAGATACATATCCAGAAAAAATGCTTGATATCGCCCGCCTACCTGTAAAAAAACCAGCTATTGAATTAACCATCCCACAACCAACATCTATGCCAAATGCACTCTATGCGATGTGGGTCGATGCACATGTCCAAAAAACTGATGGGGTGACGAAAACACTAAACACCGGCACACTCTACTTTGGAAAGAAATCCGATGGTACGTATAGCCTAGAAACAAATATCGCTGCATTATCAGAAGTACACGGTGTACTTACTGCCGATGCAACTGATCTTACCCTGACTCCACCTGCAGGGGCATCTACGATTACCGTACTTCTATCGGGTGGAATCACAACTAGCGCTTCGATAAAAATTGTCAATGGAGCCATATTTGAATTTGATGGCGCCGTCTACCGAGTCTCCTTGTCAGGGGGAGGATACAAGATCGTACAATTTTCGCCTCCTATCGCTGCCGCGACAGACACGGAGGTGAATGATACGTTAGAACCATGGAAGACAAATGCGGTAACGTACCCATCCTACTATGAAATTGCCCTTCCTATAGTCATCGATCCAGCAATTGCTAATGTAAAAAAAAATCAAAAAATACTTGAGGCGATAGAAGCAAAAATTGCATCTATGAACTCGAACGCTGCGTCAGGTGCCCGGATATCACCAGCGCAGATCAAACAATGGGTTGCACGAGAGCTGACGGGTGCACTTGGAACGATAGTAGCTGGCGTGACGGATGAGATAAGCCAGTCATTTGACGCGTGGTTCACGAGTGCACAACAAGCTGAGCTTGTGAAGTATTTTACAGATAATAACTACAATCAAACAAATACCGTGCAAGAAGCCGATGTGCTTGCGTATCTAAAAGCACAACTAGGTACTGCTGGTTTGAAAATTACTATCAACGGTACCCAATATGATTTCCCTGTTGAGTTTGCCAAATATACTACATCAGTGGAAAAGGTTGTCGCATCAGTCAATGCAACGCCGGCGACACTTCAGGCTGCGGTTCCGCACACCGCTGCAGAAGCACGAAAAGTGGTCGAAGCATGGTTACAGGTCGGCACTAGGAAAGCTGACATGATCACGGCTGTCCAAGCGAGTTCGGGACAAACATCGGGAATTCTAATTATACAAGCTATAAATAATTATTTATCAACGGCTATCCCTTCCTCTGATCAAGTATATCCAGATAGTGAGGCGATTGAAGGGAATGTAATGAAAGCAGCGATACTGACGGTAG
>CAZQGM010000159.1:0-3076 GCA_964592885.1 uncultured Gammaproteobacteria bacterium | reverse complement strand
TCCCCGCCCGGGTGACCTCAACGGTGATGGTACAATAGATCGTATGGATTATCATAAACTAATTAGCAACTTTGGAAACCCATATAGTATTTTTGATTATCAAAAAGTTGTTGCTAATTTCGGGAGATAGTATTTATAGATTATACGTAGTGACATAGTCCGAGTAATTTATACAAAAATATGGAAGAACCAATCATAAAACAACCAAAGGTCGATACCCCATCTCCAGTAGAGGAAATGTCAATACCCCCCTCCACCACGCTTCCGGGATATGATTCGTCAATCCAACCCTCTCGCCCACCCTCAAAAGTTCGTTCGATGATATACATTGGAGCCCTTTTACTCTTCCTATCAGGAGGTACCTATTTGGGAATGGCGAATCTGGGAAATAGTACGGAAAAACGGGCAAAAGCAGGAAATACTGCCCCAACACTTTCGATGTCTCCATCGACATTGAACGGCAATGTGGGAGACGTAGCGACCATCGGGATAACGATGAATACACATGCCGATACGGTAGCTGCAGGTGAGTTTCAATTTACGTATGATCCAGCCGCTATCCAACTCATTGGGTTTACGCACGGCAAAGCACTCCCTGTCGTTTTGGTTCCATTTGCAAATACCAATAGCACGGCCTCAGTAACCCTTGGGGTTCAACCAACTGCTCCATTTAAAGGGTCTGATATCATCGGAACATTTCAAGTGAAAATACTATCAGCACGACAATCCTCGCTTGGGTTTGGAAATGCGACAAAAATAGCATCTATTGGTAAGGATACTAACTCATTGGCATCTGCTGTCGGTACGACTATCACAGGAACCGGAACTGGAAATGTCGGATTGTCCCCCTCAAACACACCGATACCACGCATCTCGATCCGTGTGCCAACAGAGCGCACAACGAGTGAACGTGGGAAGGCAAACGTCGGATCGTCCCCCTCAAACACACCGATACCACGTATCTCGATCCGTGTGCCACCAAAGCGCACCGTATCGGTAACTCAGGCACCACGAATGATATTGACTGGTCAGAATGTCCAACCTGCCGAGCCAACATCACTGCTTCTTGCTATGCCTCAGGACACTATCACGCCTGAAGTGGCTGTTCAGGATGTAGTATCCTCTGAAAAAAATGGTTTTATGAAGTGGTTAGACTCCATACAAGCGCTTTTTTCTAAGATCTTTTATTCTGGATCATAGATGTATACAAAGATACAACCTCGCTGATGCTCCATGATACATATGAAACGTAAACATGCAAAAGCATCTACCCAAAAGACCCAGAACACGGTACTTATTCGCACGCTTCTACTTCTGACGTCACGAATCGTTGTTTGGATCCTGATTGGGTATAGCTTCTGGTATCTCATAAATAGGCAACTCACCACACTGCATCCTCAAATCACTATTACAGATGCTGGCAGCATGGAACACGCCATAGAGGAGTATCTGGTCAAAACAAACGAGAATTCGTATTTCCGTTCGCCTGCGAGCATGTTTTTCTGCGCAGCACGTGTCGTGTGGAAAAAAGAATTTTCACAGAATGAAACGATTGCGTATGCAAAAAATGAATGCGCGAGTGTCGTACTACTTGACGGTGACCTTCGAGGAGAAAGTGGCGGCGGAAGTTTCCCACTATTTAAACTCACAAAAAAGGGTGACAGATGGTTTGTTATCGACGCAGACGAGCGGACGGTGAGCGAAAAACAACCGATCACCCAAGGCTGGGTAAAGGAAGCTGACCGACTGGTCCCCGACGCTATAAAAAATTCATGCTTTTCGGAAAACTGTTTTTCGACCGATGGTGTCATTAAAAAAGCGGCAAAATATTTTCGTGTTACCCTTCCATCATACCCATTACATTCTTGTGTTCGCGATGCTGATTGTGCTGATACGTCAGTTTGTGTGCTTCGGGGAGATACGACAAATACCGGCCCCAATACCTGTGTAAAGCGCTGTGCTACCAATAGTGACTGTGGGATCGCTCACACGTGTCGATACCAATGTGTCGGAGGCGAAAACGGATGCTCAGATACTGCTCAAAAAATATGCATTCCGGATATATTATCTCCTGATGTCAAAAAGGATCCAAATAGCTTTGTCGGTTTTGACGACTTTGAAATTCACAGACGACGAGCCATCGAAGAAACATACCCTGATTTTGGCATAGAGTATGAAAAACAACCCTGCTTCGCTGGGTGTTCTGTCGAGGTTATCGAGGAATCACGAGACTACTACTATGCATTCATAGCTCATGGAAGCGGTGTTCCCATCGTTCGCGCTACGTGTCTTCGGGTAGATCCTATGATGAAGGTGCATATGATTGGCACGTTTCCAAAATCTACTGATACCCATATCGGATACCGCGAGATAGATCCAAAAACCTGCACAGGGATCAAATAATGCTTTGAAGGTAAATCACTCGTTAAACCGCTTGGCGAGAAGGACGTAGTCATGTGAACGCATGGCAACAAGCGTGACGAGTAGGCCGATGATGCCAGCGATAGAAAAAACGAGGGCGATCCCCCGCCCTGGTCCAACGCCATACCATGATCCGATGAGCTCAGCTCCATACCCAGTTGTCATAAACGGGATGAATATATACTGTGCGACCGGCCCTATCACAAATGCTGTGACTGGTGATGCCGCCTGCTCTACCGTCTGTGCGAATCCAAATACTCTCCCTTGGCGATCGACCGGTACGACCTTCTGGATGATCGTCTGTTCAGTTGCTTCTATAAACGGGACCATGAACATATATATAAGGGATCCGACTGCGAGTAGGACGATTGATGGTTGGACCGTGAATAGTATACAGACGGTCCAAATGACGATGTTTTTAAGAAATAGTCCTCTGACAGGCGTCTTCCCAAGGCCATTTTTGGCGATGTAGAGTCCCCCGAAGATAAACCCAAAACTTAAAAATCCCCAGAGTATTCCCCAGACTTGCACGGAAACGAGGGATAATCCGTACGCATCCATAAGCGCCATAAAGACTCCTCCGACGAGATTGTTGAAGGTTGTAAAAAAGATCAGACTCAGAAGTCCCGGTACACTCGAAACGGTATCGATCGTT
>CAZQGM010000158.1:0-3080 GCA_964592885.1 uncultured Gammaproteobacteria bacterium | reverse complement strand
TTTTTTACCGGCATCCCATATGAAGCGTTCCACGGAGCAAAAAATGTGACAAGGTACGTACTTGGTACTGGCACCTGGCCTTTAAAGAAATAGGGAGCCGAAAACATACCCCACAAAAGCACTATGACTAGGTATGGCCACACTGCTTTACATATTGTTGTCGGTACTTTCCACATATAGCTGATTACTTCTTATATTGCTCTGCTCTTTGCTCTTTGCTATTTGCTATTTGCTATTTGTCTCTCATCATTTTGTTGTTTCTCCCACACTTTCGCATAGGTGATAAACATGGAAAATGCCTGAAAGAGACTTTCTATGAGCCCCATCGTCCCAGCTTTCCACCCCTGCTGTTTGATATATGAATCAAAAAATCCCGTCAACATGACTCGAAATAGTCGCCATGAAGCGATTGGTGGATGATGACTTTGTATCCGAAGATCGCTTTCGATTTCTGACCACTGATTTGTCTTACTCACCATCTCAGTGAGGGTTCTATGTGTATTGTGAATGAGCAGGTTTTTGAGTTCCCCCATAGTCCCTTGGATTTCTGCCGTCTCATGGACATCGCCAAACCATCTGACAAATGACGATTTGAGAAAGAGCCGTTGCATACGATCGTGTGTCGGCCACGGCTGTCCTAAATAGAAGTTTTTCCTTTGGATGAAATAGCCATCGTGGACTAATTCGCTCTCTCTAGGCGTTCCCTCTGCTATTTGTTCTTTGTCCAGTCCATCAAGATGTTTCCTGTTTCCTGTGCTTTGTGACGTAATCCAACGGATTTCTTCTCGAAGCTCTGGTGTGACAACCTCATCTGCATCGATATAGAGCACCCAACGTCCACCTGCTTTTTTCATTCCTACCATCCGAAGTTCCGAAAAATTACCATCGGCTGATATCACAGTCGCTCCGCTTTTTTTCGAGCGAGTGACGGTGTCATCTGTCGAACCATTATCGACGACGAGTACTTCATCGCAAAATCGTACACTTTCTATACACTTTTCGATCCTCGGGGATTCATTTTTCGCGATGATGACAGCACTCAGGTTCCGCACGGTACTATCTCGTGGACTTCTCAGCTCCACATACGTGGGTGGGCGTTTCAAACGTGGTGTCGTCATATGTAATATGTAGTCATCAGACTTTTTTTTGTGGTTCGTATTGTCTACCGAATTTGTGAAGCATCCAATCGACAACTGCACGTTTTCGTACACCAGATCCAGTACATAGAAATTTGATTGCTTCCCGTAGGAGCGCAAATTTCGTTCGGAATGGCGCGTAGCGCATACCGACGACGAGACGATTGCGCGTGATGTAGTATTCGTGTACTGGATTTCCTGGTCTCCCTGATGACCCAGCATTTACATGCCACAGGATAGATGATGGTGCATACACCGTACGGTATCCTGCTCGCTGGATCCGAAGCGATAAATCGAGATCCTCAAGGTACAGATAATACGTTTCATCAAGCATACCAACCGCTTCCATCACGTCTGTTCGCATGACAAATGAGCAACCTGTGATAAATGGTGTATCCTCCATCGTGTCGTACTGGCCGTGATCAATCTCGTCGACACCCCGATGAGATGCATACATATTGTTCCAGTCGACAAGTCCTCCTGCGTACCATAGGACATTCCCCCGCTCGCTTTCCTTGTAACGATCGTGATGGAATTCGTGCCCTGCCGCAAAGTATATCTTTGATCCGACTGCACCGATTGATGGATTATCGAAAACAGAAAGAAATGATAGTACGTTGGGGTCGACGTAGGTATCGTTATTTAGCATCCAGACATACTGTGCACCCTTATCGATCGCATACCGAAATCCGACATTGTTTCCACCGGTAAACCCGAGATTTTTCCCAGTCGGGATGAGTGTCACCCATGGATGCTTTTTTGAAATTACTGCCACTGAATCATTGGAAGATCCGTTATCTACGACGATAACCGATAGCTCAACATTTTTTGGGATCTTCACTTTCTTAAGCGATTCAAGACACACGAGAGTGTCGTCTTTTCCATTCCAGTTTACTAGTATCGCGTATATGCTTTGTTTCATAGGTATCTATACTCCATTTTCTATCTATCAATTTTCCTGACAAATCTCCCCCAGAGTTTCTTAGTCGGATCGTTAGTTTGTTCGATCATCTGAGTTCGCATCCAGTAGCGAACTTCTTTCGCTCCACGCGTGAGTTCGTTAGCCACATCATCGTCCGTAAACGGGATATCGGCAAATCCATGCATCTCCCATGCCTTTGTAAAGGTAACAAATGAATAAAATGCCTGAAATAGTGCAAGCACGAGTCCATGAAGCCCATCTCGATATGCATGTTCAGCAAAATAAATTTTTGTAAAATCTGACAAAGGAAATCGAAGCGCATCCCACCATTTGATGGCGTAGCCGGTATCTTTAAGAACGAGTGCTTCACTTGTGGTACATCGATCAATTTTCTGCAGATATTGGGCGACCGTCGAATAGTTATAGTGATTCATGGGATGCATGAGTTCCGGTGTGATCCCGTCAACAGACACGTATTCGTGGATATTCTCGCAAGCAAAGATTCCTTTGCCGTTTGCAAACAGACGTAGTTGTCGATCAGGCCACCACAACCCATGACGGATCCACTTACCAAATATGATCGTTTTTCTATTTATCCAGTAGCCGGCAGGTAGCTCTCTACTTGACCCATCGTTTTGATTGATGATGGTCAGGATTTCATTTGCTAATTCCGGCGTCACTTCTTCATCTGCATCGAGATTGAGGATCCATTTTCCTGTTGCTTTGGAAAATCCGAAATTCTTGTTGGTATTAAGCATCAAAAGGTTTGGGCGCGTGTAGACTTTTTTAGTGAAGCGTTTGGCGATTTGAACGGTTTTATCTCGTGATGAGTTATCGACGACAACGATTTCGTCTGCTATTTTTTTTACAGACGTAAGACAGCGAGACAGTGATGCCTCTTCATTGTAGGCAGATACGACGACGCTTAAAAGTGGTTTCATTGTGCTTTTTTTCCCATTCGGACTACCTCAATTATACGGGAACCAGACCAAAAACCCAAAATTACGGCGTAGACGATGAGC
>CAZQGM010000157.1:0-3105 GCA_964592885.1 uncultured Gammaproteobacteria bacterium | reverse complement strand
TACGCAAAAACTGGTGGTACCTATTGCCTTGTCTCTACTTGTCATGGCTATGGCGTATAGATACATCCCATGGGCAACCATCATCTCCGGGAGCACCATAGCCAATACACAGTACGCCGAAGGATCATCGGGTATTGCAAGGATTGATTGGAATGAGACGGGAACTGAAGGACCAGTGGTCGTCAACGGCCAGTATATGTCAAATATGCCGCGGCACCCGAGGCATATCCAACTACAGACATACGCCGCCGTTCAGCCAAAACGAGGACATATACTTCTTTTAGGATTGGGGAGTGGCGGTATGGTTGTGGACTTACTGAAGGATCCCGGCGTGTTACACATCGATGTCGTAGACTGGTCACTTGAGCTTATTGAGCTTATCCGAACGCCAAAGGTAACGTCAATCCTTGGGAGGATACACGATGATCCTCGAGTAACACTATACGGAATGGATGCAAAAACGGCAGTCAGGATACTTCCAGGTGGCTCATATGATATCGTCATCGACAATTTGGCAGTCGTCGATTGGGGCGGTGCGACAGGTATAAAATCTCTCCAATTCATGAGTGATATCCGGAGAGTTCTTGCTCCAGATGGCCGGTATATCTTAGAGACAAACCACAAAGACGACGTGACATACCAGGCAATACTTGCCACATTGACGCGTATTTTTCCGACAGTTCGGACACATTACGATGGTATCGCAGTATCTGGGAGTACCATGGATACATATGATGAAGCGGATGTCTCGCGCGTCACGTCAGAGTTTGGCCCCCTCTTTGGGCTGACAGGATCAGGGATGGACTGGTTTACAAATGGTTGGAAGGAACACACGAGATCTAACTACGCATCGGTCGAACCCATTACTGATGATGCTATATATTTTGAATACCGCCGGTAAGAAGTACCGGGTTTACGGTTTTTTACTAAAACAGTTCCTGCAACGCGCGACAAATACGTTATCATCAAGTGCTTTGACTAGTGTCGGATCACTCATCAGTGGATTCACTTTTGGTCCTTTCGTAATGCGCTTGTGATATACAGCATCTTCGCCACAGATATTACATACTGCCGAGAGCTTTGTCACTTTGTCTGCCATCGCCATCAGATCGGGAATAGGTGTAAATGGTTGACGATCATAGGTAAGCGGAAGTGCAGTGATGATCACATGAATATTCTTTTTCAGAAGTGACATGACAACTGTGATAAGCGATGAACCAAACCATTGTGCTTCATCGATACCCACAATTTCAGTTTTTGGCGTCAGACGTGTGATGATCTCTTCAGGTTTTGCGATGAGTTCACATTCAAAGGTGTGTCCGCCGTGAGAAAACACTTTTGCTTCAGTCCCATAGCGAATATCGATTTTATGCTTGAATACCTGCACTGATTTTTTCCCTATCCGTGCTCGCTTCACCTGCCTAATCAGCTCTTCCGTTTTGCCACAATACATGGGGCCTGCGATGATTTCAAGAAATCCTATCCGTTTTGCCATATGCATACAGTGCGAGCACCTCGCCTTTTTGTACTGCCATACCACTATGATGCCACAAGGGGAGATTATGTGGCAGAGAGAGCGTCTTTGTCCGTTTGGTATCAAGCGAGGTCAGAGTGGAGTGTTCGGCATTCCATATGCCATCAAACGGGGCACATACCCACTGGGTATTTGTGTACAGTTCTTTCGTACCGTCCCCAGAAGATGTCTCGGGAGCGGATATCATCCCAAGACTGACCATGAGTGAGTGTATTCGAGAAAGGTGGAGTAAAACACAGCTTTCGGATCGTCCCGTACAGTCTCCAGCCTCACTAAGTGCATACATCGTCCCATCAGTTGCGATACGTTTGGGCACGGGCCAGAGGGTTTTTTCGTAGATGACGAGGTCGTTTTGGATACACGCTATCCAGCGTTTGGTCAGGGTATCGATAGGAGTGATACCAGTTTTGTAGGTTGAAACAAACGGTGTCAGTCGTTCTGTCAGATTTCCTCCGTGAAGGTCAATCCACACGGATGCCCCGAGCACATGGTGGGATCGAATATGCGAAATAAGCTGTTCAGATGGAGTGCCTGACGGGTTTCCGGGATACAGATGTTTAGGGTATTTTCCATCGAGTGGATTGACGCTTGTCCCGCCATAAAAACCACGTGTGTTGATGATAGGAAGCACACGAATCGTGCCGATGGCAGGAAGGGTTTGAGCCATATCAATGAATCGATATGCAGCATCGATCGCATCATATTCATCGCCATCCATACCAGCCGTGATAAGAAGTGTCGGGCCGTGATCGGTATACTTTTTTTCAAACACTGGATACGTTAGGTTTGGATTGGTATCGACAGATTCGATGCGGATGGTGGATGATTTTGAGAATAGTGCCATACAGTTAAGGTAGTCACATTGTAACATCATGCTGGCTCACGCTAATACGTCGCATCTTGGGTTATAGCGAGACGCGACATACAAACTGCCCCTGGTTAACGAAAAATGAACCATAGGGTATACTACTGCGTTATATCATGGATGACGACACACAAAAAATAGTATCGTATCTTCGGCAGGAAATCATCTACCTGGCATCTGATAATATGAAAAAATTATCAGAGTGGAATCGTGTAGTCTCGCGTCTCAAACTCGCTGAACATTCAGGCGATCTGCCTATAAAACACGCAAAACAAATGCTCTGCTCATACCAGGCTATTGTTCATGATATTTCTCAGATACGTGATGATAGTAGTGGAGCGCTTGAGGCGCTTCGAGCTTGCAAAGAAACCATCCGCTCTATACAAGGCATCACAGGGAGCATTCTCACTGCGTATGATTGGCAATCTCAGCCATACAGCGGCAGTTTTCCGGTACACGCTGGAGTCCAAACAGGCATGATCGAACCAACGCTTTCAGACTATAAGCGCGTCCAAAATTTTGACGCAAAAGCATATGAAACGGCATGGAAGCGTGAATGTATCCCATTTACAGGCCCGTTTTCTCGATGCTTTGCAGTGTCTTCGGGTATGGCCGGATGTACCACACTCCTTATATATATCAAGCAAAAATTAGCCGGATATACCGGTCCGGTCCTTGTAGGCAAACGGACATATTTTGAGGTAGA
>CAZQGM010000156.1:0-3142 GCA_964592885.1 uncultured Gammaproteobacteria bacterium | reverse complement strand
TGATCTGAACAGAATATCGTTTCTGTCATCCCCGACCTGATCGGGGATCCATATTTATAAATAATTTTGAATCTGGATTCCCGCCTTCGCGGGAATGACAAAATTAAATGGTAACGGAGAAAACAATAATTTATTTGGAGATGACCACATGACACATATTTTTCTCGCACTCGGCGCAAATGTTGGAGATAAAAAAGAGCATATCGCAAAAGCGATCGAGCTTTTAGCGGAGAACATATCCAACATCAAATCCGCACCGCTCTACGAATCAAAAGCGGTCGGATATACCAATCAGGACAACTTCGTAAATACGGTGATATCCGGAGATACGGATTTGGAACCAAAAGAACTACTCACATTCGTCAAAGGGATCGAGCAAGCGATCGGTCGGATTTACAGGTTCAGATGGGGACCTCGAGAGATCGATATCGATATCATTTTCTATGGAGATAGCGCATATACAGACGATACGCTTGAGATTCCTCATCCACGCATGCACGAGCGGGATTTTGTCCTTAGACCGCTTTGCGATCTTGACCATACTGTCACGCATCCGGTTTTTAAAAAAACCGCGCGGGAACTCTACGACGCACTTCCAAAATCGGAGTTAGCCATTCTTGAGGTGATGAAGTAACCGTTACGGGGTTGTGAGCGTTTTGAGAATTTTATCTTCAAATGCATATCTCGATAGGTGGCCGCCGTTTTGGTCAATAAAAAGTTCACTATTTGGAATGCATGAATGATAGTATTTTCCCATATTTATCGACACATTTCGGTCTTTGGCGCCGTACCAGAGATAGACTTTTGATTGTATATCCCGTAGATCAAATCTCCAGTTATCGGTATACACCGTAAGATCATGCCGGGGTCCAGCAATGCCTTGGCAAAACGCCTCACTAAGAGCGACAAATTCTCGGTCCTTTAATAGAGTACGGATAACTGTCTGATCTGTTTCAGACTGGAAACCGACAGATCTACCGATACCCGGGAAAAATTTATAGCCGATTTCTGCCATATATGTAGCAAGTGTCTTTAGTCCTGGAATTTTGCTGTAGAAATACCAGCTGAGTTTGGCAGGGAAATATATCCCATCGAGGATATCCCACGAGACGATGGGGGAAAGACCTACGACGATGCCAGTTTTGATGACGCGCTTCGGGATTTTATATGCGCATGCTGCTGCATATGGTCCGCCACCAGAGACACCCATCACACTAAATTTTTTGATATGAAGTTGATCGGCAATTTCTACGACATCGTCCGGCCAATCAAGGAGGGTCCTACCTTTTTGGAAATCAGATAATCCAAATCCCGGTCTATCTGGGGATATCACACGAATGTGAAGTTTTTTAGCGGCTGTGTCAGTTTCTGCGCCAGACAGCCGTGATGATGGCCACCCATGGAAATAAAAAAGTGGTTTTCCTTTGGGATCTCCGTACTCGCAGTATCCAATGGTGCGTCCGTCTTTTAACGTGAGTAAGTGATCAATATCATCCATAGAAAATACGTTGATTTATTGATACTGCAGTGCGTCGATGGGGGATAGGTTAGCAGCCCGCCTGGCTGGGTAGAGACCAAAGAGAATGCCGACACCTGCTGAGACACTGACCGCGATAAGCATGATTGGGATACTGGCGACGAACGGGATTTTAAACGCGAGTGATACAAGAAGCGCGCCGCTATTTCCGATAATGATACCGATGATGCCACCTATCACCGTCATCACCACAGATTCAAAGAGAAACTGGGTCAGGATATCTTTATCTTTTGCGCCGATAGCCTTAAGTAGTCCTATTTCTTTAGTTCGCTCTGTCACAGATACGAGCATGATATTCATGACTCCGACGCCACCAACCACAAGCGATATACCAGAAATTGCCGCGATCATAAGCGTGAGGAGTGATGTGATCGTTTGTGTCGTTTTGATCATATCCTGTGCGCTCATAATTTGAAAATCGTTACTTTTATCTTCTGTGATGTTATGGCGGTCGCGCAAAAGTGCCTCCACATCATCCATGGTTTGATTCACATTTTTTGGATCATGAACGCTCACATCAATCTCCTGAAGATTTGTATCTCCGGTAATCAGCTGACTAGCGACAGAGAGTGGGACGAAGATTGCATTATTGAGCATCCCGCCAGCGAGCACGCTTGAGGAATTGACGACCCCGGTCACTTTGTATGTCCCGTCACCGATCATGATCGATTCGTCAACTGGTGATGTGCTTTCACCAAAAAACTTTTTGACTGATTCTGATCCCATGACTGAGATCCGTTCTGAAGAGCTATTCTGCTCTGCTGTGATAAACTCACCATCCTGCACGTCGGGCTTGAGCATATCAAGCATCTCAGGTGTCACACCATAAATAAGCACTTCCTCTTCTATATCGTTTGCTTTGACGATGACAGATGAGTACGTGATCGCTGCGACGTCTTTCACATTTGTGATTGATGTGTCGTTTTTTATCGCTTCATAGTCACTCATCGTAAGGGATGCCGCTCCTGCCATCGTGCTCATCTGACTTTTACCGGGATTGATCTGAAAATAATCAGTGCCAAATGAGGATAGTTCGTTTGTGATAAATGCGACCGCCCCTTGGCCTATTGAGTAGATGAGGATCACTGATGAAATACCGATGATGATCCCAAGCATGGTAAGCGCTGTCCGAAGTTTATTTGCCTTAAGGGCGCTCAGTGCTGATTTGATGATCTCTATATACTGCATACTATTAATTTTTCTTATCCGATACGATTTTTCCATCGACGATCCTGATAATCCGTTTTGCAAATACGGCGATATCCGGTTCGTGGGTGATGAGAATGATAGTGTGTCCTTTTTTGTTGAGCGTCTGGAAATACTGCATGACTTCGCTTGATGTATGCGTATCGAGATTGCCCGTCGGCTCGTCAGCAAGGATGATCGATGGATTCATGACGATTGCCCGCGCGATAGCGACTCGTTGGATTTGTCCGCCCGAGATATGATTACTGATGTTTTGAGCTTTTTCCGCGATGCCCACAAGTCGGAGCGCTTCCATAGCCCGTTCGGTCCGTTCTTTTGGTGGGATGCCGGCATACAGCATTGGCCGCTCGACATTTTTGAGTACAGTCATCCGGGGGAGGAGGTTAAATGCCTGAAAGA
>CAZQGM010000155.1:0-3144 GCA_964592885.1 uncultured Gammaproteobacteria bacterium | reverse complement strand
CCAATGAGTTCAAAAATTTGTAAAGTTTGTAAAGTTTATAAAGTTATAAGTATTTGTTACTTTATGACTTTTTACTTTATAACTTTCAACTCTCTCTATCTCCAGCTCATGGTGAGAAGCACCATGATGAGCACAATGAGCGTGACAGCCACAAATTCAGTCACAATTTTTTTATAGAGCTTCTCATCGAGGTATTCTTGCGCAATCCCCACCATACTGTAGTAGATCGCGGTATATAGCAAACTTGCCATTGGAACGAGAATAGGAAGAAACGACAGTGCCCATACCGCCTGCGTAAGTATGGTCGCAATCACCATAGAAAGACGACGCACTCGCCTACTCACCGTAGGACCAAGCTCCATAGACCACAGGGCTGGAATGGTCAGCACATATCCAAGTACGCCAATTGTGCATGCGGTCGAAAAGGGATTCCACCGCTGAGACAAAACCGCAAGTGTGAGCAGATAAAACGACACAAGGTTTAATATAAACCCTACAGATCGACCAGCTCTAAGGAGCGCAATCGTTCGGATAGCCGCTACGTTATAGATATTATTAGTAAGTAGGAGTGCATACATACCAACGCCGTAAAGAAGGGCGACCGGTATCCGAGTCAACCACCGAACGGGTAATAAAAAATAAAAAACGGCGATACTTGACGAAAAAAGCGAGATAGGCACAAGAAGAGTAAACCACTCTACCCCACTTAAGTCCTCTCGAAGTGCATATGCTGCAAGGACGTACGTAAGCACAGAAAGAAGCACGACAAATTCATAGCGAAGTTCAAGTGAGACCGTTTGTGTCAGAAGAAGGACAGCTGTTAGTATGATCGTCACTCCTACGAAGATCTGCCGTTTTGTAAACGGTGGATGCATCACGGCGTTCGTAACCATGTTGATGACCTTGGCATATGCTTTCCGGTCAATCCCCTTTTTCCTAACGCCTGCTACTGGATGTTTAAATAGTGCCATAGTGTCAGTATAGGGGTAGTATATCAGGGTCTGCAGACTGTGTGTAACACCCTGTATATGCGTCACGCGAGATTGGTATACACCTCTTGGACATCATCAGACTCAGATAACCGCTCGATGAGGTGATCTAACACATCACGTTCTGAAGAAGACACCGACACGGTGGAAAGCGGTACCATAGCTAGTTCAACGGAAACTGGCGTAACTCCAGACGCGATCAATCTATCTCGCACGGTCTGCATGGCTGTCGGACCAGTTTGTATCTCATATCCCCCGTCAATAGCAACCACATCCTCTGCGCCAGCAGCAATTGCGATATCAAGAATCTGGTCGTAGGACGTCTCAGTCATGAGGACAAGGAGTCCTACGCGTTTAAACAGATACAAGACACACCCAGGCTTTCCTACAGACCCACCAGCATGTTCGAGCACCTGTTTGATATACGCCACACTTCTATTGGGATTATCAGTCGTCACTTCTACCAGAAATGCAACACCAAACGGACCATAGCCTTCATACGTCTCTTGCCGGAGGATACCAGCAGATGCCCCAGATCCCTTGTCGATGGCACGTTTGATATTCTCCGCCGGCATATTGACTGCTTTGGCTTTCTCAATTGCCAATCTCAGTTTAAAGTTAGAATCCGGATCAGGACCCCCTCCTTCGGACACAGCAACGGTAATGCCTTTACTTGCCTTCGTGAATGCGGCAGCCTTTGCCACATCGGTCACTGCTTTTTGATGCTTCACTTTTGACCATTTGCTATGTCCAGACATACGTAGTAATTTTCAAATGCCAATTTTCAATTCGAAATTACAAAATTGTAAATTGAATTTTTGTTAATTGAATTTTATCGCCTCTCTTGACTTTTCACAAGAAAACGGTAGACTCTTCCCATTATGACTGCCACACTCAAAGACCTCGCACTACAAAAAGCGCTCACCCGAGAGTGGGCCGAAGCGATCGAAATAAACCAAGCTATCCTCAAGGAAACGCCTGATGATGTCGACACTATGAATCGACTCGCGTTTGCATATTCAAAAATTGCAAAGGCCCCAGAAGCAACCAAGCTTTATAAAAAGGTCCTGACACTCGATCCATACAACTCCATTGCAGAAAAAAATATTGAGCGGCTCAAAGCAGGCACCCTTCAACCGGATCTTGGCGGAAGTAAAGACGACATAGCACCTGAAGAATTTTTAGAAGAACCCGGGAAAACAAAGATTATTGAGTGCGTCAATGTAGCCCCGGGATCTATTATTGCGACGTTGACAGCGGGCCAAGAAGTTCATTTGAAACCAAAAAAGCATGGTATTGAAGTTCGTCTTCCAGATAATTCATATGTGGGCGCTCTTCCAGATGACATTGCATTCCGCATTTGTCGCTTGCTTGAAGCTGGTAACACATACCGGGCACATGTCAAAGGGATATCGAAAAACTGTGTATCAGTATTTGTCCGCGAACTGACAAGAAGTGAAACACTCAAAAATCAACCATCATTCATGAGTGTCAGTAGTTATATTCCATACCAACAGCGAGATGAATCAATAGACCGTCCTGATACGACAGAGACTGGTTCGACAGAAGAATCCTCCGAAGTAACGGAATAAAAAAAACAAGAGAAGGCGGATTTTGATTTTGGTATGCCGACCTGGGTCAAGGATATGGCCTATATTTATTTGCCACTGATTCCCCTGCTATAACAGTCACATCTACGTTCTCTTCTTCCGCAAGGAGCACTGGCGTGCATCCATAGAGCTTCGTTATCATTCGGACCGTATGTGTCTGGAGATGATCCTTCGTTGCTTTCACTACACACGTCGAGACTGTATCGCGCGAATTATCTACCGATACGACAAACATGCCCGTTGCCGTCAGAAGCCGGCTCATCTTCTGTCCGATACCAGGCATATCGGTTGCATTGAGAATGGAGACACGCAGTCGCTCATTGCGAATTTCAGGGTCTTCCGTGCGCCCAGCAAGGGTAGCGTCCAACCGACCAAGATTTATCATCTGAATGGTTGATTGATCTGCACGTACGACATCTTCAAGGTAGTGTGGCTTTGAGATATCTACGACCGTAATAGCATCTGATCCGGCATTGCGAAGAGCATATAAAAAACGCATGAGATCAATCTGTGAACGCGATGGCATGCGGTGCATAAAGAGTGAA
>CAZQGM010000154.1:0-3161 GCA_964592885.1 uncultured Gammaproteobacteria bacterium | reverse complement strand
TAATGTAATGAAGACAATCGGTTCAAAAAGTCGGGAGATGATGGTTGCAAGATGGTTCATTGCTCTATTGCTCTATTGCTCTATTGCTCTATTGCTCTATTGCTCTATTGCTCTAGGTCATTTTCTAACAATGGACAATAGAACAATATAATCATGTAATTTTTCGTGCGGCTACTTTCACTTTTGCGAGCATTTTTTCGTCGTCCAGAAGCTTGCCACATCCCCGTACGACGGATGTTTGTGGGTCTTCGGCCACCCATACCGGCATTTTCAGCTCGGCTGCGACCAACCGATCAATCCCTTGGATCTGCGCGCCGCCACCTGCTAGAACGATACCGCCCTGAATGATATCGCCAACAAGTTCTGGGGGTGTCTCTTCGATCGTCTCTTGGATCGCCGCAATGATTTCGGAAATCACGGGAGAGAGCGCTTCACGGATTTCACTTTCGGATACTCGAATAGACCGAGGTAGCCCGGTCTCAATGTCTCGCCCACGGACGACCGTTTGCCGATCTGCTTTACCACTTGGCATGGCTGATCCGACCTGCACTTTGACCTCTTCAGCGGTCTGATCGCCGATAAGGAGCGAATATTTGAGTCGCATAAATGATACGATCGCTTCATCCATCTCATCTCCTGCGGTCCGGATGCTTCTATTGACGACGATGCCCCCAAGTGACAGTACGGCGATCTCACTTGTGCCACCACCGATATCACAGATAAAGCTTCCAGAGGTATCCATCACGGGAAGCCCCGCACCAATTGCACCCGCCATAGGCTCCTCGATGAGATACGCTTCGCGTGCTCCGGCCATGAGACACGCTTCAGAGACTGCACGCCGTTCTACTTCAGTCACTCCGGATGGGATCCCTACGACGACTTTCGGACGCGGGATATTTGGCAAAAAGCTTGTCTTCGGATTTTCATGGACGATACCGATGAAATATTTAATCATCGCTTCCGCTGCATCAAAATCCGATATGACCCCATCGCGAAGCGGCCTGAGAGCCTCAATTGTCGCTGGCGTTTTTCCAAGCATTTTTTTGGCTTCCCGGCCTATGGCGACGATCTGTTTCGTCTTTCGATGACGGGCAACCACGGATGGTTCACGGATCAAAATCCCTTTGCCTTTGACATAGACAAGCGTGTTTGCCGTTCCTAAATCAATGCCAAGATCGTGTGATAGAAGCGAGAAAAAGAAGTCAAACATGAAGCCATTGTAGCATATATATCCACAATAATTATATTGAATAATCGATATATAATACGAATTTATTGATGCGGCCGCATCACAAAATTCGTATATCGTTGGACCATTTCATATACCTCATCCCCTAGCCATCCATCTGGCAAAAGCTGTCGTGGTAACTGTGGGTCATCTTTCAGAATATTCATATACGCCACATGCGCAGCAAAGGGCAACAGTCGTTTTAATTCGATATCACCCTTCAAACGTGTGTATCGATCCTGTAACGCATCCAACTGATATATCCGAGATATCAGATGCACAAATGTCTCGTCCCCACAAACACCAGTATTATCGAGCCTGGAGACTAGTATCACACCAGGAATGTGGTGCATTTCTATACATTCATCAAGCGTTTTTTGCGGGGAATATACCGTAAGCCACATACTCTCTTGTAATTTGGCGCACCCTACTCTTTGTAAAAAAATCCTCAGTGTATTTCTTTTACTTCGTGAAGACTCGGGGATATCGTATGAAACTAAAAATACTTCCCCATCCCATGGTCGATGTGTGTTATATGTCGGAATTAGTTTTCCGAGCCGCTTCACCCCTTTTTCAGTAATCTGAATTTCGCTCAACCCACGTTTTACCGGACGATTGAGAGAGCCGTCTTTTGTCAGTTGAGAAAGTATCGCTTTAAAATGTTGATAATTGCATTCAGAAAACGCCTCATCAGCCTCACGAAACATACGATACATACCTCTCGGGCTAGATTTGCCGATACTGGCCCCGAAGAGATAGAAATACCACAATACGCCATTTACTGCAGTGCTGATCACTGTATCTGTCACAGAGATACGCATTCCAGATGTATTTTTTGAAATACGATTTTTCATATGCGGCCGCATATCGATTTGAGTATACTCTCCTCCTATACCCAGTCAAATGTGAGGCTATTATTCCAAAATAGACGTGCGGCCGCATATCGATTTGGATACAGATTGGGGGGAAAATAAAAAAACCACAACGAGAGAAACTTCAATCAAACAATCAAACAAACACATAAGGCGTACGTAGGGTGAAACACCCTATTTTCTTCATCAAATGATTCCGATGTGATGATTTGCAGAGACAGATGCTTTTTTCTTTAATGTACACGTGCGTGTTTGCCGTTCCTAAATCAATGCCGAGATCGTGTGATAGAAGCGAGAAAAAGAAGTCAAACATGAAGCCATTGTAGCATAAAAATAGCGAAAGCCGGATGCTAAAAATCGTATACGTACCGATTATTTGGTACAGCCAAAAAACCGTAGATCGTACCTTTTTTTTAGTTTTCTCAAATGACAACAAATTGTCATCTCAGAGAACTAGCCGGTCGTGATGTTGGGTGACCGGCTAGGTCATGGTGTTGATGGTTACGGCTGTTTGTCGGCGAAGTAATCGCAGAACTCGTAGGGCGCGTAGAAGATTTCCTTGCTGACAGGGTCCTGAAGCCATACCCCGTACGGAGCAGCAATTTTATACAGGATAAATGGCTGGAAATCTTGCCGCACAACGATTTTTCCTTTGTTTTCGAAGAAATTCGGTGTAACGCCCGAATCTGCCAGCGACTGGGCATTTTCATACAGTTCAAGCTCAGTAAACTGTTTCCATTCCGCTTCATCGTAGTTCAACCAGGTGTAGGTTTCTCCAACTTTCGCGGCGTACCTGGCTTCGGGAAGTGGGCAATACGGCGCCACAACAGGAACATACCAGGATGTAACAGCGGGAATGGTCTCGCAGGTCACTTCAGCCTTGGCCAGCGTATAGAACGCATCGGGCGGCATATCATCAGCCTTGACGAAGTAGTAGCCACCTTCTTCGTGGTCGAAAGTGAACTGTGTCCCGGCATTTAACCCCTTTCCAACGGGCGCCATATTTTCGCCAGCCACGCCGTTGATGATGATGATCCAGGGGATATTGTTTTGCCGCGGGA
>CAZQGM010000153.1:0-3169 GCA_964592885.1 uncultured Gammaproteobacteria bacterium | reverse complement strand
ATTGGTGATATGACAGCATAGTCATGAGAAGTATAAAAATCCTTTAATTTTTGGACAAAGTCTTTTTTTACCCAAGTGTCATTATTTAAAAGAAGGATATATGATCCTTTTGCGCGATTAATTCCGATATTATTTCCTGTTGCAAATCCAGAGTTCTTAGTATTGGTAATAATTCGCACTTTTGGATATCGTTTTTTTACAAAAACTACTGAATCGTCAGTTGATGCGTTATCTACGAGAAGAATTTCTACTTGTTTATATGTTTGAGCGACGAGTGAATCAAGACATTTTCTCAACCATTTTTTTCCGTTCCAGTTAACGATAATAATGCTTATTAATGGATTTTTCTTCATACCCGTGCCCAATTTGATCTACGTCGATCATATGTTTTTATCACTTTAGCTGGATTACCCGCAACCACAGAATAGTCAGGAACAGATTTTGTAACAACTGATGATGCCCCCACTACTGAATTTCTTCCTATTGTCACACCCGGAAGCACTACAGCATTTACTCCTATAAACGCACCTTTTTTTATGCGCACTTCTCCCTTTGTAACGAGTGGCTGCTTTCCTATGGGAAGTGATGCATCTTTATATGAGTGGGTATGATCAGAAATAAATACCCGATCAGCCATGAGCACGTCATCTTCTATAATCACAGAATCAATACATCCGATGATCACGTTCGAACCAATTCGCACATTGTCACCAACGATGAGCGATGGGTGATAGTGTGTACCAAGAAAATGTGTATTTACCGCTAAAAATGAATGTTCAGCGAAAAAAACGCCGTTTCCAATGGTTATACATGATGGATTCCATATTCGAAATGGGTATTTAATGATCGATTTACTACCGATGTGTTTAAACTTGAGTGCACGTAAAAAAAATGAATAAATTAAGATAATAAATTCCATACTGTGATAGTTGAAATTCTCAAATACTTAATTATTACGTTTCGATATATGTATTCACGAGAATTCCAAATTACTGCTCATTATATCGAAGCCCGGCTTTGTATGATAGGAATATCATGAACACAAAGAGCACCACAGATAGTACCATAATAAGTCGCTTCATCTGTGGACGACTATCAAGGAGTGTAATCAAGGGACTAGCAACAAATACTAGGTATGCTCGATACACGGGATATGAGAAGCCAATTTTCGGCACGACGAGATGTTGGAGCATCGGAAGTCCTACTATCGTCCCGAAAAGAAACACAAAGATTGGTTGACTAAAAAAATACTCTTTTAGCGACCAACCAATCGCAATCGCGAGGAATGGATACATGGGGTATCGATACCACCCGTGCCCTGCTTCGTTGGGGATCGCAAACAGATAGATCCCGAGATACGCGAGAAATCCAAACGTCACAGCATTTCGATTTACTTTCTCTTTGATGAGCATGAGTGCCATAGCGATCCATCCAAACACGATCCAACCATCCGTATAGATCCGATCCGTGACAAGTGGATTTGATACAAGAGCCAAAAACCCATCGAAACTCATATCATACCGACTCGTCTGAAGTTTCATAAGGCCTGTAAATACTTGCCAGTCCCACCGGTATCCCCAGGCGACGAACGATGCTATGGACAACGAACAAAGAGTAAATATCATCAATGATTCTCTATATCGTTTGTGATAAAGAAAGAGCCCAATAGACGCAAAAGGAGCAGCAATCCACGGAACTTTCGCAAGCGGCAGTAGGAAGGAGAGAAGAAGGATGAGCGTAAAGTATATGGTATCAGACATTGAGTTTTTGGTATCTGGTATAGGGTATACGGTATAAGAGGTGGATATCTCAGTCATGTGTAACGCTGTTTGTTGCGATAGCCGCGTTTGACGCGGTTTCTTGTTTCCTGTCTCGCCCATATCCACTGTATTTCCTGTTTCCTGTTTCCTGTTTCCTGTGCCTCTCTCATTCATGCGCTTTATATATCTATCTGTTGCCCAAAGGAGAAGAAGGAAAAGCGGGATAAAGAAATTCTCATTTTGCAAAATTCGTGACCCAACGCTTACCGTCGGAATGACTGCATATATAAGTGACGAAAGTAAGCCTACTTTGGCGCCAAATGCTGATGATGCAAGGAGATATACCATCACAATCGATATAATTCCCAAGATGAGTGCAAGCGGCCTCACATGAGAAAGCGTCATGGTGTCAAATGTTCGAGCACCCATCAGCTTGGCAAAACTTCCAGCTATCAGTCCAAAGACTGGTGGGTGTTCAAGATACGGAGTAGAGAGGACAAATGACGCGCCACTAGGACTTCTATAGTTGGTCTGGAGCGTATATTGCGGGTGCCGTGACCACGACATTGGCACTCCCGTATCGATAATCGACATCCCTATCCAAGGCCATGCGAATTCATCGAATGTCGCACCTTCCCTCGGCCAAGTGAGTAGATTGTACTGTCTAATATGACCACCAAAAATACACAAGACGGTTACAGCAAGGGCGATACCCAGTTTTTTCATAACATCAGTGCTTTATAGCGCGGGACAGGAGGAGGATACTCTCTTCTATGGCGGATTTCCATGTATTACGTGCGACCCACAATCGCCCAGCTTTCTGATATGCAGGATATCTAGTGCGATCCGCATACAATTTCACTGCTTCCATAGCCATCTCAGTTGGACTATTTTTTTTGGTCACTATGCCAGTCGTCCCGGAATGGACGACGTCTCGAAGACCCGGAACATTGTAGACAACTGCCGGCGTGCCGACAGATGCAGCTTCCAAAACGACGAGCCCCCATCCTTCCTTGACCGATGCATGCAAGAGGAGATGACTTCTACTCATCAATTCGTATTTTTTGGCTTCATCCACAGACCCGTGAAAGATGACTGCATCAGAGATTTTGTACTCCCGAACCATTTTCGTAAGAGATCTCACGTAGTTCAATTCCCCACCTCCAACGATCCACAGCTTGGCTTCAGGTAGTTCTGTATGGATAAACCCAAATGCCTTGATGACTTCCTCCACACCTTTCATCCGAACCACGCGTGAGACGAAGAGAAAGGTCGGATTTTTTTCTTTTAGTATTTTGCCTTCAGCCCGCCCGCCTTCTCCGGCAGGCGCCTGATCAGACTGTAACCGGCTGGCCTTCTGCTTGCCCGCCGTAGCCTTGGCGAAGGAGGGTCTTCTGTCTTCTGTCTTT
>CAZQGM010000152.1:0-3177 GCA_964592885.1 uncultured Gammaproteobacteria bacterium | reverse complement strand
GTTTTTTTTAGACACCTAGACATCTACCTCTAGTGGGAGAAAAAGAACCCACGTTTTTTCAGCGTCACTAGCTTGCTTGATCGAAATCCCATAGCTTCAAGTTTCTTGCGTATCGTGGAGATATGTTTATCGATCGTGTAGTCAGAGTATTTTTCAAATGACAACTGTTTCCACAGTGTGGTAGCTATGTCATCCCGGGAGACCACGTCTCCTTCATGACGAAGCATATGACAGAATATGGCAAATTCAGCAGGAGTAAAGCTTTTAGTGCAGTTTACCGCACCAAAGTATAGCTGTTGCTTCGCTTCATCAAAAACGAACCGCTCCATCGGTATACGCTTTTTGACGTACTGAGCAAAGAGACGACAAAAGAAGCGGACATGTGTATCTGTAGTTTTTTGAAGAACACCCAGTTCGAACGCAAACTGCATATGGTCGTGTTCGGCTGTAGTGAGCGTTCCATGCCGAGCAAGAGATTGAAGGATCTCTTTTTCCGATTTCCAAAATGAATGCCAAATATCCGTGCAAATCATCTGCAACTGCGGATCGGATTCTATCTGGAGCCTCACTCGTTCTACGTCGACACGCTCAAGCTGATCCATCGCATTGACTACCGAAATCCCATATCTGATGAGCTGCGGGTGACCACCACAGTACTCATGGAGAAGTGTACGTATGGGTGTAGGCAGCCCTGAGTAGGCACTGCCCGAAAATCTGTTAAATAGATAGTTGGCATCGGCATGTTCCAGAAGCGGATGGTAGACACGATGATGGGATATGGAGTATTTGAGATTTCCCATACGACCGATAAAATCCTCGTGAAATACATTGATCGATGTCAAAAACATAAATACAATCATCGATGGGTCGATCGCACGAATCGATTCAAGATTCAGATAGATGGATATTGGAAGCGCTAGTGTGAATTCAAAGTCATTTAGAATAAATGCGACATTGTATCCATCTTCGGTAAGCACACGAAGCAACTCTTTGAGCCCATCAAGCTCTGAATCTGTACGACATATAGGAGCAAGCCGTACATGACGTGTTGTGAGTTCGGTTTCGAGGCTTTTTCGCATCAATTTGATATACGATACGCTTGCTGAATCTTCTATTTCATCAGGATTTACGTAGACAAATAGATTTTTCTCATAGCTATCTCCAAAAAAGTCCTGGAGTCTATTGGTATCTGATAAAAATTGCTGGACTATGACCCGCTTTCCGCCACCAGGAACAAACTGGCAGTACACACATGAGCGAGTTAATAACGGGGTAAACAAGCGACGAAATGCCGTAAGAAGCGTCGATTCTGGTAATGGTGGACGATTCATATTGACGTGGCTTGATTCTATACCACTGTGTGCACGTGTCAACTAGTATTCTTCAGGATGGTCAGGATTTTTTCATTTTATACTCAAGCACGTGTGTCATACGCGCTATACAGTAGTGGTAGAAAGGGTCAAAAAATGTATGAGCACCCAAAATCCTCAAAGTACGACAGAAAACGAGCGCATGAAGAACCTACAAATTGAACACGAATGTATCCACCGGCATGCTCCTACAATTTGCGCATTTTCAACACCAGACATGACAAATATACCTCAAAGTTATCCGAAGAATGACTATGATTATGAACCGCTTGCACCATAAATGACGGACCAATGATGGAGTGGTCCACATGTCGGTGACAGCACAGTCGACTATGAACTATCACACGGTACATCAGCTATATACGGAATTTCGAAGAGTGTGGAATTTTTCGTTCTGGAGTGTGTCTATATGCGTACCCCGATAGGGCGTGTGGTGACAAATGTAAGCATTGATATCTATTATTCCTAGGTTTGTTCTCTATCTTCTCCGTACTTCGTCCGCTATAGTCCCGCTACGTGGGACGAAGGCGGTCATCATCCATCTACCATCTGACCTCCAATTCTGCTATACTATCCCCTGCACTCCCCAAAGACGTTGGTTCCGCCCTAAAAAAGCGGAGTAAATTCCAACCGAGGGCCCACAATTTCTCCACTTTTCTGGAACGTATCCAGAGTCATTGTTGGCACCCGGTACGGGTGCTTTTTTATACAGATCTTACTTAAGGTGCGCATCTCGCATTGCGAGAAAGCAACTAATTAGATATGTATATGCTTTTCGCCGAAGGCCAAATGCCTACGTATGAAAAGCGATTGAAGGCGAGGTGACATTCAACAATGGCAACACAAAAGAAAATCGAAACAGTTCAGGTGATGGCTGATAAAATCGGTCGCACCAAATCGATCATTTTCGCCGAGTACGGCGGCATCAAGCATAAACAGCTCGAAGTCCTCCGGAAAGCGATGAAAAATGTCGATGCAGAATTCATGGTCACCAAAAACACGCTCATGAAGCGCGCACTTGGCGATCAAGCCGACGGCGCATCCGAGTTTTTGAAAAGTAATACCGCATCAGTATTTTCCTACAAAGACGAAGTAATGGGTCTTAAAGAACTCATGAAGTTCTTCAAGACAGCTGGAACAGGCACAGTCAAAGGCGGACTTTTGGGTAATACCGTACTCTCCCAAAAAGATGTAGAACGGCTTTCCAAAATCCCAGCCCGCGACGTCGTCCTCGGAACTCTCGCAGGACAACTGCTGGCCCCAGTACAAGGCCTCCACTATGCATTGCGGTGGAATCTCCAAGCGCTCGTCGTAGCGCTCGGCGCAGTCAAAGCAGCAAAAAAGTGACATTCCTATGTCATCCTCGCGAGTGCGGGGATCCAGTATTTAACATCCAATAACCAATAATCAAACTACAAACAACGTCCAATGATGAATTGAACACTGTTTGAAACTTGGCATTTGGTACTTGGAATTTTCAAAAGGATCATTATGGCAAAATTAACACATGCTGATATCCTCACAGCAGTTGAGGAAATGACCGTACTCGAACTTTCCGATCTCGTCAAAGCCCTTGAAGAGAAATTCGGTGTCTCCGCAGCCCCTGTCGCAGCCGCAGCCGCGCCAGTCGCAGCTGAAGCAGCAGAAGCCAAGGAAGAACAGACCGTGTTCAACGTCGTGATCACGGCCGCAGGTGAGAACAAGATCGGCGCAATCAAAGCCGTTCGTGAACTCGTCCCAACACTTGGTCTCCAAGAAGCAAAAGCGCTTGTAGAAGCAGCACAAAAGAAAGTCCTCACTGGTCTTT
>CAZQGM010000151.1:0-3196 GCA_964592885.1 uncultured Gammaproteobacteria bacterium | reverse complement strand
CATCATATCGCCACTCAAAGGGTCACCAGCTGAGAGTAAAGGGATCAAACCGGGTGACTATATCATCAAAGTAAATGAAGAAGAGACGTATGGGTGGACTGTCGAGCAGGCAGTTTCAAAAATCCGTGGACCCAAAGGGACCCAAGTGACACTCTCCATTCTTCATGAAAAATCTACCAAACCCGAGGATATTATCATCACTCGTGATGATATCGTCATCCCGTCTGTCGTTAGCTGGATAAAGCAACCACCCGAAATCGAAGAAATTTCAGCACTAGAGACAAAAATTCCCAAAAATACCTCTATTGGGTATCTTCAGCTGTCACGATTTGGTGATCGGACAGAGGATGAATGGAACAAAGCAGTGACTGATATCGCGGCCGCGTACAAAAACGGTCAGATTCGAGGTCTCATATTTGACCTTCGAAACAATCCAGGTGGATACCTTGAGCTTGCCGTATCACTTGCGAGTGAATTTCTCAAAAAGGGCGTCGTTGTGTCCCAAGTCAATAGTGATGGCAGTAAAGAGCCATTCCCAGTACGATCGGGAGGGAGATTGACCGACATACCACTCGTCGTTCTTATCAATAAAGGGAGCGCATCAGCCGCTGAAATCGCAGCAGGCGCGATCAAAGACAATAAACGCGGGAAGCTCGTGGGGGAGACTTCATTTGGCAAAGGCTCGGTTCAGACCCCAGAAGAGCTTCCAGGTGGCGCATCAGTCCATATCACGACCGGCAAATGGATGACGCCAAATGGGGATTGGATTCATAAAATAGGCATCAAACCTGATATAGAAGTGGTCATGGATGTGGACACTGAAGCCTCAAAAGATGCCCAACTGGTAAAGGCCATCGAAGTGCTGATGGAGGCGAAATAGTAGTTTTCATTGTTCCATTGTTCCATTGCTAAATTGTTACACATTCCCTCTAACAATGTGACTTAAACCATCTTCAGGTCGTATCTCTATAGATTTCCATAGGTAGGATCCGACACAGACGCTCGTAATCTACATGACGAAGATGTCATCTGGTGCCGTCTTCAGCTTTTTTTCAGTTTTCTTTTATACCTTTTGACATATATACTTTTTTTAGCAGGATCAGCAAAACGACCATAGGGATCGTTCCGTACATAAAGATCTACTTTGGCACAGTTGCTGATAGTAGAGTATGTCAGTAAAGGATTCACCTTCACATACACGTATTCAGACCATTGCCATCGTTATCGCGTGTATACTCATCGCATTTGGTGCAGGGGTAAGTAGTAGCCAGTTAGGGCTCCATTGGTCAAAAATATCATCGTACATCCCAGCGTTTCCCTCGGTGCGTATCGAGGCACCTAAGACTTCACGGGAGGCCAATGACGGAAAAATCCGTGTCGTATCTGAAGAATCAAACATTATCGATGTCGTCAATAAAGTATCTCCCTCAGTGGTGACCATCGGCATCAGCAAAACCCGGAGCGGTCAGGATATCATACAGCTTGATCCCTTTGATATATTTTCTCCCTATCGTCGGATACCAGGAACGCAGCAAAAAGTGGAGCAGGATATCGGGTCAGGGTTTATCGTTTCTGAAGATGGGCTTATCGTCACAAATAAGCATGTCGTATCTGATCCTGAGGCAAAATACCGCATTATTACAAAAAATGACAAAAGCTATGATGTGGTAAAGATATACCGTGATCCGATCAATGATCTATCGATTCTTAAAATTGATGCCAAAGGCCTTACGCCGATAGAGATGGGGGATTCAGGAAAACTCCGTGTGGGTCAAACAGCGATAGCAATTGGGACTGCCTTGGGAGAATTTCGTAATACTGTGACGACTGGCGTCGTATCAGGTGTTGGGCGTGGCATTACCGCTGGGTCATCACTATTTGGTGAATCGGAAAAGTTAGAGAACGTGATACAGACGTCAGCTGCGATCAATCCAGGAAACTCAGGAGGTCCGCTTCTCAATTCATCTGGCCAAGTCATAGGGGTAAATACGGCGGTATCGGGTGAAGGGCAAAATATCGGATTTGCACTCCCAATCAATGTCGTAAAAGAAGCACTGAACCAATTTAATTCAACTGGACAATTTAATCGAGCATACCTTGGCGTGCAGTATAAAGCGATCACCAAAAGTGTCGCGCTTCTTAACGATGTCCCGATAGGGATGTATATCGTGCACGTTGTAGATGAGTCACCGGCGGACAAAGGAGGTATCAAAGTGGATGATATCCTGATGGCAATTGATGGCACTAAATTTACCGGAACGGATAATGAGCTAGCACGTGTCATTAGCAGCAAAAAACCAGAAGACACTGTCCAAATCAAGGTGTGGCGAGATGGAAAAGAGATGACGCTCAGTGTGACACTTGGGATACAAGAATGACCCTGTGCTATCCAGGGTGTGAAAGGTTGTTGAAATAGAAATAAACCTATAATATAATCGCTCAATGCCTGTTGAAGCACGTACATTTATCCCAGTATCGGAGGTCTCGCAATTATTTCATTTTCGTGTCATTGGTGGTTCAGATTTGACCGCTAGTAGATTCGAAGTGGTAGCCGCTGACCAACCTCGCGCGTATGGGGGAAAAGCACAAGGATTGATAGAACTAGCCGGGTACACGGACCGTGTGACTCCGGCTGTAGCGCTCACGATCGAAGAGTCAGCGCGTGCTGTTGGTGAATTAGAACGTACGATTGCTACACATGGCGATATATCGAGATCAGGATTCGTACGGCACTTTCGTGCGATGGAATATCTAGGCGTTTTCCCCGGTAATATTGCAGAACCTGTAAACGAATCTGGTCGATCAGTTGATGGACTGGGAAGCTCATTTGCGATGTATGTTCGTTCGGATACACAGAGGGAAGGCGATAAGGCAGGTGAGGTAGCAGGGTTAGCCGATAGCATGGTTGCCGGTGTGACGGCACGGCTACTAGAAAAAATTCGTCAAGAAAATGGTGGTAGCATACCGTCGTCACTGCAACCCGTAATTAATCAAGTGTTGGATGATTATCTGCATTTAGCCCAAACGGTAACTGATCGTACATGGCGAGCACTTCTATGTTTGGACGATGATACCGTAACTCGAGCAAAAAAATTGCACGGCACAAAACCTGAGGCGGCACGGGATACACTACTTACTGCATCATGGTTTCTGCTTTCTCCATATGAGCAGCTCGCTCGTGCGACGGTATTTGTCT
>CAZQGM010000150.1:0-3198 GCA_964592885.1 uncultured Gammaproteobacteria bacterium | reverse complement strand
CTTTTTCGCCCTGTCGGGCTGCAAACCTGAGTAAGATGGGTCTATAATGCATACCTATGGCGTACTGGTTTGAAAAGAATAAACCGATCATTGGACTCTCTCCTATGGATGGGGTAACTGATAGTGCTTTTCGGGCAGTTGTCGATCATATCGGACACCCAGATGTGCTTTTTACGGAATTCGTGTCCGCAGATGGCTTATCCCGAAACGTCCCTCGGCTGTTTAGCACATTTGTATCCCACAAGACCGCGACACCAGTCGTCGGGCAGATATTTGGGAAACATCCTGATGCGATGGCGAAAGCGATCGCATTTCTCAAGCCTTACCCACTTGCAGGTATCGATATCAATATGGGCTGCCCTGCAAAAACCGTCAGCGGACATGGAGCGGGAGCCGGGCTCATACGAACGCCTGAGATAGCTATCGAAATCATCAAGGTGGTGAAACAGGCGGTACGAGATCTGCACTGGGATATCCCGGTGACCGTCAAAACACGAGTTGGATACGACACGCCGGTCACAGAATGGTGGATGGAAACGCTCCTGACAGCCAGACCAGCTGCTATCACACTCCACGGTCGGACACTCAAACAGGCATATGGAGGACTCGCATCATGGGATGAGATTGGAAAAGCAGCAGCGATCGTCCGTGGAGCTGGAGTAGCATTTTTCGGCAATGGTGACATCCATTCGCGAGCCGAAGCACTAGAGAGAATAGAAACGTATCATCTAACAGGTGCCCTCATCGGTCGGGCATCATTTGGTAATCCATGGGTTTTCACTGATCATGTACCCACGCTTGGTGAGCGTATCGATGCAGCACTTTTACACTTAGAGTATTTTGAAAAACTTCAACCAAATAACCACGTCATGGCGCTTCGAAAGCATATGGCGTGGTATATAAAAGGATTCCCAAATGCTTCCGAACTCAGAAGCAGACTCGTGACATTTGAGACGGTCCAAGAGGCGCGAGAGACGCTTCTGGAAATAAAAAGCACGCTATCTAAGGATGAAGGATCGATGATGGACGATGACAAGTAGATCATCATCACGCACCACTTCTTAACATTCATCTTGCCATCTTTGAACGACTAACTAATATATGCTACTCTATTGTCCATATGACAGACGATACACAAAACAAACCAATTATCGAAATCACTCCAGAGGACATCACGCTAAACATCAATATGCCGGGTGGCAATGATGATGCTCCTGAAATATCTGAAGTGACACCAGCAGAAATGGTGATAAACCTCGAAAATTCAGTCAAAAATAATCTGACGATGATCAAGAAAGGCAAGCAGGACCTCAAAAAACTTCGGGAAATGATGAATGACATGCTGGTAAATGATTCGACCTATCAAGAACACGATAAGGCGGTCAAAGAAGCCACGAAAATTCGTTCAGCGACCAAATCACAAATTCTCAAACAACCAGCAACTGCAACAGCCCAAGCAAAGATTAAAGAACTCAGCTCAGACCTTAAGGATGCTCAATCAGCACTGTCAGAATACTTGAGCGAATACAAACGACTATCCGGCGCAAATGAGATCATCGACAACGAAGGAGAGGCATTTGATATCGTCGCTTCTGCAAAACTCGTGAAGCGCAGTAGCCGCCAGTAATTTTTTTAACCACGCGGCTTTGACATACACACTAACCATTTTTTGATGAAACGGACGTTTTTCATCGGGTTTAGCATTACGCTCATCCTCTTGGGTGTGGCCGCATGGCAAGTGCAGCGACTGATCACAGATCTTTCAGATCTTCATCCTGAAACACAGACACAGCTCAAACCAACTGTCGAAGTGGTCCCAACAGATGAGCCAGAGCGACAATCTATTCTGTTTGGTGGCGTGAGGTACGCGTATACCCTTACTATCGCTGACACGTCTACACTACGTCTTGTAGCCAACTTTACGCGTCCCACGTCAGCCAGCACGCTCGCTCAAAACGTAGGATGTCACCGTGCTATCAACGCTGGATTTTATACAAAAGAGAGCAAGCCTCTAGGGCTCTGGGACAATGGTACAGACAAGCTTGGGACATATATCACAAGCGACCTCGTAAATACTGTCATTGCCAAAAAAGGGTCACTTCTTTCCATGACAGCCGCGCCACCTGAAGATGCTGATTTTGCATTTCAAACAGGACCTCGACTCATCACCACATCCACTCCACATGTATTACAAATCCATAACGATGAAGGAGCGCGCCGATCAGTAGCAGCAATTTCCGGAGACAGTCAATCGATATTTTTGTCGATATTTCGACAAGGATCACTCTTTGATGGGCCAAAACTTGCAGATCTTCCAGACGTTTTAGTAGCAATTGCAAAAAAGGAATCACTCGTGATCCGCGATGCGGTCAATTTGGACGGTGGAAACGCATCGTTTTATAAAGATCCTACGCGAACAATAAGTGAATTGACTCCCGTAGGTAGTCTCATGTGTGAAACAAAGTGATTACATGCGTCAAAACACAAACAAAGACTTATGCTCCAAAAATGTATAATTCTTCTTCTGCACGGGTCACGGCAGTATAGAGCCATCTACGCCATTGATCATCGTCCATTTTAGCAAAGCGTTCCTCAAACAAAATCACGCGACGCGCTTGACTTCCTTGTGCTTTATGGACCGTCGTCGCATACCCGAAATCAAATAGATCTCCTCCCATGATGGCGCTTCGTTTATCGGTAAAATTAAGTGGTGTATCTGAACCAAACTGCGTCACTGATATACGTCCCCGATACAGATCCGACTCCCCATCCATCTGAATTTCAGTCGTATACCACTGGTCGTCTTCTTTTCTTATGCTTTCGATGGTCCCGAGCATGCCATTGTAGATTCTTGCTTTATGATTATTACGAAGACAGATGACCCGATCTCCATGGGATGGCTCTGGAGTCTCATATCCTTTTTTGTTCCGAATATAGGCATTGAGGCGCTGACGAGTTTTGTTGTATCCACAGAGTATCAGTGTATCTTCACGATACGAATCAAGCAGTTCTTCCATACGTTCCTGTCTGTCTTCGCTCTCGATACCATATTTGACGACGTATTTACCATATCGCCCTGGTGCAATGACTCCTGTTTCCCTGGCTTGTATGGAGACATCGATAATGGGATTATTTTTTGCCTGACGATGGATAAGCTCCAATCGAAGCTCAGGTTTTTGCATGAGATTAAAATTCCCA
>CAZQGM010000149.1:0-3213 GCA_964592885.1 uncultured Gammaproteobacteria bacterium | reverse complement strand
GATCAGTGCTTCTTGCAAATGATTTTTGGCATTGAGAAGCTGGTGTGGGATACCGCGGCGTTTGAGAAGTTCCGCGACGATTTCGTTTTTATCAATCGATGTCGTACCCACTAGCACTGGCTGTCCGCGCTTGTGGCAGTCAGCAATATCATCAGCAATTGCCGAATACTTGGCCCTGGTGGTTTTGTAGACAGAGTCAGCATTGTCCACCCGACTCATGGCTCGATGCGTGGGGACGACGATAACATCGAGGTTGTAGATTTTTTTAAATTCTTCTGCTTCCGTCGCGGCCGTTCCAGTCATACCAGATAGTTTTTCGTACATGCGGAAGTAATTTTGCAGTGACACTGTGGCGAGCGTCTTACTTTCCTGTTTGATTGCAACTCCTTCTTTTGCTTCAATAGCTTGATGTATGCCTTCAGAAAATCGTCGCCCCACGAGGAGGCGTCCGGTAAATTCATCGACGATCACGACTTCGTTATCCTTCACGATATAATCGCGATCTTTCAAAAAAAGTGTCCGGGCTTTTAGTCCTGCTTCTAGATGATGAACCGCTTCGAAATCCTCTTCATAGATATTTCCCATGCCCATCATTTTTTCTATTTTCCCGATTCCGTGATCGGTGAGATGTGCGGTTTTCATTTTTTCATCAATTTCGTAATCTATCTTTGGCGTCAGCTTCTCGATCATCTTCGCGTAATCGTAATATTTATGCGTTGCTTCCGTGTCAGGTGCGGAGATGATATGCGGGGTACGCGCTTCATCGATGAGGACTGAATCGACTTCGTCGACAACCGCAAAGTGAAATCCTCGCTGAGAAAGCTGTGATCCATCCGAGACCATGTTGTCCCGAAGATAGTCAAATCCGAATTCGCTATTTATCCCGTACGTAATATCTGCTTTATATGCTTCTTTGCGGGAGACGGGTTTGAGGTGCCGTAGTCTCGAGTCTGCGGTCGTTTCATCGATAAAGTCTGGATCATAAAGAAATGACTGTTCACTGATGATGGCGGACACGCTCAGGCCCAAACTATGGAAAATTGGCGCCATCCATCCAGCGTCGCGTCGAGCAAGGTAGTCATTGACCGTGACGAGATGTGCTCCCCGTCCAGAGAGTGCATTGAGGTACAGTGCTGGAATAGCTGATAGCGTCTTTCCCTCCCCCGTTTTTTGTTCTGCGACTCGACCCTTGTGAAGCGCGATAGACGCCATAAGCTGTACGTCATAATGCCGCTCCCCGTTGATGCGGTGCGACGCCTCTCGTACGAGCGCAAATGCATCAGGAAGGAGATGATCCAGAAGTTCACCGTTTGCTAGACGCTCTTTAAACTCTGCAGTCTTTTTGGCAAAATCTGTCGTTTTGAGCGCTTTGTACTCGGCATCTTTCGCATTTATTTGCTGCACGATAACTCGAAGGTCTTTAAGTTCTTTTTCGTTGCTATCAAGAAATTTTTTGATGAATTGAAACATGGGATTCATTATAGCGTGTCCGCGACAAAGCACAAAATAGAAAAAGTTAAAAGTTTATAAAGTTCTTAAAGTTTATAAAGCAACGTACTATATGCACTCCCTATATTCTCTACTTTATAAACTTTCTATCTTTTAAACTTTACGAACTCGTTACCCTATCTTCTCTTTCCCCATATAGCTTTGGAGCACTTTCGGGATCGTAATCGTGCCATCAGCATTCTGATAATTCTCGAGAATCGGGATCAGGATGCGTGGTGATGCGATCGCGGTGTTATTGAGCGTATGGCAAAATTTTGTGCTCCCGTCAGCACCTTTATACCGAATTTTAAGTCGCCGTGCCTGAAAGTCGCCCATGTATGAATCACTCATGGTTTCGCCATAGGCATTTCGGGATGGCATCCATGTTTCGATGTCATATTTTTTTACTTGTGGCTCACCCATATCGCCGGTACACATCAGGAGCACCCGATACGGTAACTCAAGATCCTGCAAGATACTTTCAGAATTGGCCAGAAGCTCTTCGTGGAGTTTCAAAGATGCATCTTCATCGGCGGCGTTTATAATCACTTGTTCAATTTTGTTAAATTGGTGGAGTCGATAGAGGCCTTTTGTATCTTTGCCATAACTTCCTGCTTCTCGACGGAAACAGGGAGAAAACGCGACGAATTTTTTGGGTAGCTCTTCTTCTTTGAGTATTTCGTCACTGTAATATGCAGTCACGGGAACTTCTGCTGTACCTGCTAAAAATTGATCGTCTTTTTCCAGATGATAAATTTCATCTCGACCCCACGGAAGTTGACCATTTCCGAATAAGGTGAATTCCTTTACTAATGATGGCGCCATAAGTGGCGTATAGCCTCGGCTAACAAGTTTATTAAAAGTATAAAATAAGACCGAAAATTCCAACTGTGCAAGTTCTTTTTTGAGAAAATACGCTCGAGATCCACCAACCTTTGCTCCCCGCTCGAGATCAAGTAAGTCATGTTTTTTGGCCAGTTCTATATGGTCAAGGATAGGAAAATCAAATGTCCGTGTGTTCCCAACTTTCTTCACCTCTACATTATCGTGCTCGTCTTTCCCAACTGGCACACTACTATGTGGAACATTTGGAACACTGAGTAGTAATGGAGTAAAGACTTCCTCTACCGCTTTTAATTCATCCTCAACTACTTTTAGGTCTTCTTTCAATTTCTTTCCTTGTGCGCGCAGTTCTTCAGTAGTTCCTTTTGGAAGTTTATTGCGCTCTGCTCGAATCTTTTCCGCTTCACCAATTAAGCTGCGGCGTTTTTCGTCACTAGCTAGAAGCGCATCCCAATCAACGACTCGGTTTTTATTCACTGCCGATACTTTGCATAGTTCCAGGTTGTCCCGGATAAAGTTCATGTCCATCATAGAGAAACCTCCCTTTGTATATTACGTAACTACTAATAAATACCTAATGGCTGCTTATCCCCCCAACATATCCGCACACACCTTTCCTCATTTCGCCTACGCTCATGAGGGGTGGTGTTGGCGGATTGATCGCCCTACACAACTCCAACGTATCCGCACACACCTTTCCTCATTTCGCCTACGCTCATGAGGGGCGGTGTTGACGGATTGATGGTTGGTAAATTCGTCGATATGAATCGACTTATTAACCAACCAGTCAAAAAAAAACACGCCCTGATTCCACTAATTGAAATCATTGCGTGTAGGTCCTGTACCAACTGGTACGGGAAGGTGCCACCTAACACTATGCTT
>CAZQGM010000148.1:0-3241 GCA_964592885.1 uncultured Gammaproteobacteria bacterium | reverse complement strand
AAGGTGTGATTGGTTTCCAGATATTTTTTTTTTTTTTATGCCGTAGCAGTCTGCGCATCCGTAGTTGTACAAATGATAGATCGATACTGTGGCCCACTATCAGCGCCTTGCTGGTCAATAGACGTTGGGTCGTGAGAACTAAAAAAGACCATAAGAAGTGTTTTATATGAAATGACCCCCGGATCGTACATAATTGTGGCAACTTCGATGTGTCCAGTATTCCCAGAGCTCACGTCCTCATACGTGGGGTTTTGGGTGTTACCCCCCGTGTATCCCGGGGTTACCGACAGAACGCCTCGTAGCTTCTGGAAAACTGCTTCTGTGCACCAAAAGCATCCCGCTCCGAATATAGCGCGATCAGGTAGTGGTGTGGGTGAATGTATCATGTTGAACAAGTGGGCTCTGCTGGGACAAATTGAAGTGATACAGAATTTACACAGTGCCGTGTATTGGTAGCGGTAAATCTTTCACCCATAAACACGTGGCCCAAATGGGCATCACAGTGACTGCAGACGATTTCGGTTCGGTGTCCATCCGGGTCTGGTATATGCTTGACTGCCCCTGATACTTCCTCATCAAAACTGGGCCAACCACATCCACTATGGAATTTATGAGTGGATGTATAGAGAGCAGTTCCACATCGTCGACAGTGGTACGTTCCAGGAGTAAATACGATATCGTACTTCCCAGAAAACGGGGGTTCAGTAGATTTATGTACGATCACTGCTTCTTCAAGTGGAGTCAGAGGCGTGTTAGTCATGATTCAATACTACTATACATATCGATAATAATATATGTATTGAGGTGGAGTGTGACGTGGAGTATGCTAATAGGCACTATGGCACTTGTATGGAATGAATCATATAGCGTACACGTCAAACAGATTGATCTGCAGCATCAGCATTTTTTGGGAATCCTCAATTCTTTGTATGACGCAATATATGCATCAATCACAAAGGAGAAAATTGAAGGGATACTTGAGGAGCTTGAAAAATACAGTCAGTACCATTTTGAGACCGAAGAAAAATATTTTAAAGAGTTTCAGTACTCTGATTCAGAGATTCATATACAAAAGCATCAGGAATTTCGGGAAAAAATCGCTGCTCTACGGACTAAATACGCTGACGATAGTTTGGCATTATCCGTCGATTTAGTTGACTATCTCGAAAACTGGCTTGTTGGTCACGTCGCGACGATGGATCAAAAATACGTCACCTGTTTTACGGAGCATGGTCTTTCATAAGTCCACAGTAGTCATGAACTTCATGGATTTCGGTGTATACTCCACTATATGAATCAGTCATCTAATTCATCAGATCGGTTTGCTCTCGTGATTTTCGGCATCACTGGGAATCTTTCCCAGATTAAGCTTATTCCAGCGCTTTACGATCTAGCAGAGGCCGGTCTTCTTCCCAAAGGAATGAAGATCATTGGGGTGGGTCGAGCGAAAATGACTAACGCTGAATTTCAGACATTTGTCTCCGATACACTTGCTCATCCAAATCGTCATCACCAACATCCGATACTGGATCAGCCAAAAAATGAGCTTCTATCAGCGATGCACTATGTAGACGGTGATTTTTCGACTCCTGAACTATATGCATCTCTCAAAAAGACACTCTCGTCAGAAACTGCATGCACCAATAGGATGTTTTACCTGGCCACCTACCCAAATCTGTATGGGGATATATTTACCCATCTAGAGACCAGTGGTTTAAACGATCAATCCTGTGGATGGGTGCGAGTGATGGTGGAAAAACCAATCGGCATCGATTATGAAAGTGCGAAATCTCTCAATCAGCTCCTTCGGTCGTATTACAAAGAAGAACAGATTTTCCGTCTCGATCATTATCTCGGAAAAGAGACGGTCCAAAATATTCTCACATTTCGTTTTGGCAATGGTATGTTTGAGCCTCTTATGACGTCCGAATACGTCGATCATATTCAGGTAACGGCCGCAGAGGATTTTGGGATTGGGCTTCGAGGTGGATACTACGATACCGTCGGGGCCCTTAAAGACGTCGGACAAAATCACTTGCTTCAGATGATCAGTGTCGCCACCATGGAGGCTCCTGGTACATTTTCAAATAAAGATATTTCTCAAAAAAGAATAGATGCAGTACATGCGCTTGTTCCGGAGCCAGGTCATGTCGTCTTTGGACAGTACGAAGGGTATACAAGCGAAGCACATGTAGATCCAAAGTCGACGAAAGATACGTATTTTGCATTTAGAACACACCTTTCATCAGGTCGTCTACAGGATGTCCCGATATACGTTCGGGCCGGGAAAAATTTAAGTCAAAATGTGACGGAAATTGCCATCGTGTTTAAAGTACACGCTCCTCGCCTATTTCCAAATCACGCCAAGGGAACAGATCCAAATATCCTTATCTACCGAATCCAACCCAATGAAGGCATTGTACTCAAAATTTTGACCAAGCGACCGGGTCAGGAGCATACCCTCGAAGATGCGTATATGCAGTTTTGCTATAAACATCTTGGCGTCAATTTGCCAGATCCATATTTGCGGCTCTTACTTGATGCATTATCTGGCGATCAGACATTTTTTATCGATGCTGAGGAATCAGAGCTGGAGTGGAAATTCAGTGACCCATTATCTTCTACAGCAGGTCAACCAGAGGTATATGCACCTGGAAGTTGGGGACCAAAAAGTGCAGATGCACTCATCGAGAATGATGGAAGAAAATGGCTCGTCCCTTCAGTTATGTTTTGCTCGCGTTGAAGACGTATGGTGCTAGACTGATACAATTTCTCATATGATTCTCGTACACACATGCTGTGCTGATTGCCTGCATAAATTTATAGCCTCGATCAAAGCGACTCCTGGATATGATGGGGCCCTCATCACTGCATATTTCAGTAATCCAAACATCCATCCACAATCAGAATTTACAAGTCGCCAAATGGCACTCAAACACGTCACGGACGAGCTACATATTCCACTCATTGTCGATAATTGGATGCCAAAAACCTATTTTGCAGCAATGCATTCGCTTGATGAATCGGCACGAAAAGATGCAATTATTCGGTGTCCAAAATGCTGGACACTCCGACTTACAAATGCTATTTCGTATGCCGCGACCCATGGTTATGACACTGTATCGACGACGATGTTGACGAGTCACTACATGAACGGCGATACGATTGAGCGAATAGGACAGGGGATAGCTATAAAACACGGTGTCAGATTTCTCCGACCCACAGCTGTCGAGTGCGAGAT
>CAZQGM010000147.1:0-3251 GCA_964592885.1 uncultured Gammaproteobacteria bacterium | reverse complement strand
GATGCCTACGACTATCATCCGGATTCCGGCAGTTTTGGCATCATTTGCAGCCATCACCGCATCCGTCAGATTATCTGGATCGGTTAGGCCGGCATGTGTATGCCGCAAACCATCCACACCGGTCGTCGGATTGCCATCCGTGACCATAACCATCACATCCCCAGAAGATAGGTAACTTCGTGCAGTATCGATTGCTGTTTCCCAATTCGTGAGCTCTATACTATGTGTTCGATCGATTGAATTGATTGCAGCGGTTACATCAGCATAATTCGTGGTGGGTGCTAGTACGCTTCTTACACCTGTGTCATAGTCGACTACACCGATTTTTACCTGTGTCCCCGTAAGTGCTGACACGACTGAAGCTGCCCTGGATTTGATCGTCGTCAGATCGCCAGAACTCATACTGTCGGAGCTATCAAGTACAAGCATCACATTCCCATCACAGCCGAGTGACAACGCAGGATTTGGTTGTATTTCATGCGTCACTGTCACTTGATTTGAACACGTATTGCGACTTTCATCCGTCTCATCGACATGGTCGTAAGGATCCACACGACAGGATGTCAGAAGCCCAGGGCGTGGATTGGTGTAGACACCTGTTTGAGTAAATGCTGTGGGCACCGAAACATCGATATAACTACCAGTAGGCATCGTTACTGTCCCATTTGCCTCGCACCGAAGTGTATGAAAAGCGGCAATATAACAGGTGACTGTTCCGGTCGTGATACCTGTCATAGACCGCGTCACAGTACCGTACGATACATGATCATCTGGAAGTGAGTCTGTCAGTATCGTCTCTCCATTTTGAAAAACTGCGACTCCACTACCACTATTCTCTACTTTAATATTCCATGAAAACTGTGTATCGATGTATAAGGGACCAGAAATTGAATTTGTTTTTGTAACCGTCAGATCAGGTTTTGTCACGACAATCGCATTTGGAAGCGTGATATATGATGTTCCTGCCTGTGTTAAACACAAATCTGAACCGTACAGTCGAACGTAGAGATTATATGTCCCGACTGACGACGGTGCATCTACAGTAAATGTCACACTATGTGTTCCACCTGAATAATCAGTCGTATTTCTGCAGGTCATGACTCCCGGAGTAGTCGTACTAATCCTAAACCCTGTACCCTCCCAATCATCGCCGTCTGTCAATGATCCATTTACGACGACACGTATACTCTCTCCAGGCGCAACAGTGACGCTTGTCGTGTCATTTACGGTCACGGTATTTGCGGTTCGACTATCGGTAAATGTCGTCCGAGCAATTTGCTTGCCTGTTTCGTCATATGCTTCGACGTAATAGTTTGGGCGATAGGTTCCATCAAGCTGGTATGCGTAGACAAATCCCCCATCAACATCTGCGGTCACTATCTGTTCGGAGCGAACCGCCGGTGCATCATCTGATACGATGACAAGTCGATAGGAAACTCCAGCGGTAAAGCCATTTCCCGTGATGATAGCAGTGTCGGTAGGGGCATAATCTGCTTTATCGGTGACAAGCGATGCACTTCCTTCATTGACCGATGATAGATCTAAACTCGGCGCGCTTATGTTCGGCAAAATCGCGACAGCAAGTGTTCCGGTATCTTCAGGTTCTGGGGTTGGCGATGGAATACGCGTTGGAGTTGAGGTTGGAGCAGTAGGCGTAGATGTGCTCGGAGCAGGCGTTGATGTCGCTGATGGTGGTCCTGTCATGTGGATATCAGAGGGAGGGGTGATCGTCGGTTCCACGGATACGGCCGGTGTCTGAGTCGGCGTCGCATCCAATGTCGGTTCCACAGATACAGTTGGTGTTGGAGATACGGTATCAGTCGGCACCGCAGTTGGTGCGACAGTTGGTTCCGCTGTTGGTGTCGTCACTATTTGGGTGGGTTCTGCTGTTGGCTGTGCACTTGGCTCTGCCGTAGCGACAGGAGCAGGAGTGACCACTTCTTCCCCTGGTGTTGGAGATATATCTTCTTCATACAAAAAAAAAAAAAAAAAGGGAATAAAGGGCGTCGCCACACTATGAAGCACCAAAAAAATAGACAGCACCACGCGCGCTATCTTCGACTGCGAGTGTCGTCGAATTTTCTTCATACCCCTTTAAGATCCTGGGCAGGAAATAATACCGTATCTAAAGATACATCTCTATAGAATTCTTTTGTAGTATATACCCACCTGTTAGATATTTCAAAAGCGAATTATTTACACCTAAAAATGCACCAGTATTAGACAATTCCAACCGGTGATCGCTTCCCATCAAGCGCTTCCCGCTCGCTTTCAGACAAAAGCGAATCTTCGGAAATATCAAGCATTTGGCAGGTAGAACGAATGATATGGAGCCATGATGTTTTGTTTATCCATATGAGTCCATCAGCACCAAGTGTACCACCTTCATTGATAAATCCTAAGCCCCGCACTTTTCGCCCATCCCATAATGGTTGAATCACGGATACTACTGGCTCTGGACGTGTATGCGTCACAACGACGACAGCTTTTGCTGATGGTGGCATGATGGTCGTCCATAGCTGTTCGTTTGCCAGGTGTTTTCTCTCTCCATCGTTTCTCGGATATCGAAACCGTCCTGGTTCCATAATGTATGTAACACTGACGGGGATATCTTTTTCCTTGAATCTTCGCGCTGCGATGATGCATTCGCGAAGCTGGTAGCTCCCGATCGCGACAAGTGACACAGCTGCTTCGTCTCCGCGATGTTCGGCCCAGCGAAGGCGCATACCACCCTCACTCATACACTTTTCAGCTTCTGTCGGAGAAAAAAGATCAGGGAAAGGGCGCTTGGATGCAACGACCGTCCATAGCTCTCCATGCGTCCTATACACTTCACGGATTACCGCAAGCGATGTATTGTAATCAGCTGGAAATATGACACGGGATACATCGGATGACTCGCCAAGCATCACTTCAGAAAGTGCAGAATCTTGATGGGACTGCTCATTTTTCCCGTTCTCCCATGTATGAGATGCGACCATAAGTGGCACTGATAGCCATTTTGGCGGCCGACCCGCATCTTTTTGGTGTTTGGCAAATATGATCTCTTGCCGTAGTTCTCCTGCCATCTTCATGCCAAACGCTTCGTACGTCACGATGATATTGATACCGCCTTTGTTCCCATATGCAGCACCTGCGACTGCTTCCTCATTGAGTGCCGTGACGACGTTTCCGAAAATCGATTCTTCGTTTCCATCCTCGACATTTACGACACGGAACTTGAGATTTTCAAGCGTCGTGACCATGCGATT
>CAZQGM010000146.1:0-3295 GCA_964592885.1 uncultured Gammaproteobacteria bacterium | reverse complement strand
AAAGACGACCCTTTTCTGGGATCTCCAGAAAGTTCTCAATTGGCCAACATTTTCCGTAAGTCTATTTCTTCGTGATTATATCCACCGCTTTAACCTTCGAGATATGGATGAGGTACTTTTAAAAAGCCCGGATATCTCTCATGACATCGATACCCGTGTCGAACAACTACTCTCCTCTCCTCATAACGTGATCATCGATACACGCCTCTATGGATATATCGATCGACCGTTTCCCGGGACACTAAAAGTCCTTTTGACTGCTCGTGATGATATCCGCGTCAAACGCGCAGCCTTCAGAGAAAATACAAAACCAGAGGTCCAACAAAACAGGCTCATCAAAAAAGAAAACGAATGGCTTGCTCGTATGGTGGGATTGTATGGACGATCTGATCTTCTGGATCCTATCCACTATGATCTCGTCATTGATACATCCGATATGACGCCGCAGCAAATTCTCGTCAAAATATCCGAAAAGCTTCGATAAGCACACCATGTGTGTACTCCGTCATGGGATATAAAAGAGTTTTGGTTCAGTCGTGGATTTTGTCGATATTGGCTTTTGATGTCTCGCTAGATACATAAATAGCACTACCCCACCACACGCCACAAACCCCAAATAATGTGCGACTTTTTGAGCTCCGACCTGATCAGCAAGCGCACCAATCTGAAATGCGAGAAGTGCATACGGAATATTTTTACACATAGTAAAAAGAGATAATACCGTAGTCCTATTTTTAGAAGGACTCAAGTCATTGATATGTGCAAGTATTTTTGTGGTCGTAAAGATGATGATGACACTTCTCATAATGAGATTTACTGCTGGCACATAGAGTCCCGATAGATACGGTGAGATCCACATGCTAGCCCCAAGAAGCAGCCCTAAAATAGTAAAATACCACCACCCCGTCAGCCTATGGCTAAACCGTGTGAATTGATATATCAATGCTCCGATGACTACATAATTCATCGCATAGAGAACACCTAGATGGTTACTTGTAAATCCGTACGAGACTGCGAGGATATCCCAAAGTGCTTGTTCATCGATCGCGATAAACCATCCCGTGTATATGAAAAAAGCGATCCATAGGCGAGTTTTTTTCTCAAATAGGATCGATACGGCCTGTCCGAATTGATCTTTTAAAGAAGAAAATATGTACTGCTCGGTATCGATATTGGGCTCAGTCAAAAGAAATGACAATGGTATAGTGATAACGTTTAACCCACAAAATAGTGCAAAGGGTAGACGCGGATCTATCGTATAGAGGTATCCGCCAAGTATAGCGCTTATACCAAGTGACGCGACGCGAAACGTATTCGCTCTCGATGATATGGCAAGATACTCATCTTCTTTTCCGATGCTTTTGAGCGTATCGTACTGAAGTGCCTCATAGGTCCCTGACCAAAAGGAAAATCCGATGGTCCATAAGATAACGGCAGGGAAAAACTGCCAAAAATTTGAAATAGTCACGAATATGCCAGTGCCAATCACAGTGATGATGCTTGAAAGAATCATCCCATTCCGTTTTCCGATTCGATCGACGATCATACCCGTCGGCACCTCAAGAGCTATTGATGTGATGATCATCACTGTCTCTAATATCCCGATACCTGCATAGTCGGTAAACCGAAGATAATAAAGCACCCATATTGGCACCCAAAACCATGCATATCGAATCACAATGAGGATGTATGAAAGTGTGATTGTGCGGTGTGCCAGTCGTATTCGTTGGTCCCCCATAGGCGTAGTATACCTTTTTTTTCCACAAAAAAATCCCGACTAGCGGGATTATGTTTGGTCATACTTTTTTTAGTCGTCATCCCCGAACTTGATCGGGGATCCATTGTATTAGGTTCCCGTCTTCGCGGGAATGACAAATATCTTTTGACCATCCAATGGTGATAAGAACTTCTGTAGAGAGCGTCATACCGTGTATCAGTACACCCGATACATTAGATCTGTATGACTTAACTGCATCTCTCAAGGATGCAAATGCTAAATTCAACTTTCTCTTCATACAGTGCATTTTCAGAACCTTGCGGTTGTCAATGATGCATGCTTCGAAAGCTAAATTTTAAATAGAAAGGAGGTGATCCATCCCCAGCTTCGGCTAGGGATACCTTGTTACGACTTAGTCCCCATCGCTGAATTCGGCTTAGCTCCTCTTGCGAGGCTCTTCGGCCGCCTCCAACTTTGTTGGCTTGACGGGCGGTGTGTACAAGACCCGAGAACGTATTCACCGCAGCCTTCTGATCTGCGATTACTACCGATTCCGACTTCATGTGGTCGGGTTGCAGACCACAATCTGAACTGAGGCGAAATTTAGAGGGGATTTGCTTAACGTTGCCGTCTTGCGTCCCATTGTTTTTCGCCATTGTAGGGTGTGTGTAACCCAAGTTATAAGCGCCGTGCTGACTTGACGTCGTCCATTCCTTCCTCCCTGTTGAACACAGGGCAGTCTCCGATGACACTTGTAACATCGGATATGGGTTGCGCTCGTTGTCCTACTTAAAGGAACACCCCACGGCACGAGCTGACGACAGCCATGCAGCAGCTGTGTAACCATCCTTGCGGATCTCCACCTGTTTCCAGGCGAATGAAACGGTTACATGTCAAAACTTGGTAAGGTGTTTCGCTTTGTCTCGAATTGAACCACACGCTCCACCGGTTGTGCGGGTCCCCGTCAATTCCTTTGAGTTTTAAGCTTGCGCTCGTAGTCCCCAGGCGGCCTGCTTAACGCGTTAGCTTACGTCACCCCAACTTTAAATGCAGAAATTTCTTTCCGCGCTTAAAGTTGGGGCAACTAGCAGGCATGCGTTTAGGGCCAGGAATACGCAGGTATCTAATCTGCTTCTCTCCCCTGGCTTTCGTGTCTCAGCGTCAGGAGTAGGCCAGGAAAGTGCCTTCGCCTTTGGTGTTCCTCATGATCTCAACGCATTTCACTGCTCCACCATGAGTTCCCTTTCCCTCTCCCACCCTCTAGTCTGTCCATCTCGTACCCAACGCCGAGGTTAAGCCTCGGGCTTTCAAGTACGATGCGACAAACCGCCTACACGACTCTTTACGCCCAGTAAATCCGGATAACGCTTGCACCCTACGTATTACCGCGACTGCTGGCACGTAGTTAGTAGGTGCTTATTCGCCAACCCTCGACGGGCTGGCAAAAGAGGTTTACATACCGAAATACTTCATCCTTCACGCGGCTTTGCTGGTTCAGGCTTTCGCCCATTGCCCAAAATTCCTGACTGCTGCCTCCCGTAGGAGTCTGACCCGTTATTCAGTGTCAGTGTGACCGAC
>CAZQGM010000145.1:0-3310 GCA_964592885.1 uncultured Gammaproteobacteria bacterium | reverse complement strand
TCGGAGGGAATATGATGGTGCCACACTCTCTATTTCGTATGATACGAAACCACTCATGATAGATACCCTTCGAAGTAGACTCAGGGATAGTAGGAAATGGAACATTCATATAAGACCTATAATTATATACTAAAATAGTGATTTAGACAATTATTCTGACATCCGATTGTCCAGCACGCTCTATGAAATTATCTTATAAAGAAAAGACTTGACTCAGTTTATATATTTCAGTACATAGGAGGGCAGATAATGACTGTGGTTGAACGAGATCTACCTAGAAACCCTGGATCAGATATCTTTGTCGGACGAGAAGAACAAATACAAGCATTTGAGGATGCACTAAGAATGATTGGTTCTGGAAAATCAGACAAAGCAGCAAGGCTATTTGAATGGCATGGCGTTCCAGGGATAGGTAAATCGACATTAATCAACGAAATAACTAATTCATGTGTAGATAGATCAATCCCTTGCGTCGAAATCGATATAAACTCGGCATCTCCAACGACAGACAATTATACAAATAATCCTCTGCTAGTCGTTGATCAGATCGCTTCTTCACTCAAACACCATGGAATAGATACGCGATCATACGATGAGTATCGATCAATAACGAGCGATATACCATTGCCTGATAAAGGAGTATGCAGAGAATATGCAAGTCTAACTGAAAAAGCGCGTACAGTGACAAGTAATAGTCCAGCTTGGCTACAAGTAATAGACCTTTCTCTCGCTAAATTTGATACTGTCATTTCCCACATGCCCAAAAACAGATTACCACGTCTCGTAGTTTGTATTGATGCCGGTAATTCTACTCCTGAATTATTATTTGATTGGATTGAAGAATTGTTAGTGAAGAGGTTAGTGCAGAATAAACATGATATGGTGATCTGGACTGCACGAAATCCAAGAAAATGGAAACGTCCTGAAATTCGGTGGGATCGCCGGAGTGAAGAGCTGCATCCGTTTGATGAAGCAGAAGTACGACGATATATATCCCACACTATCCCAGGAACCAATCTCTTATCGGAACGACTATCCCACGACATCTATATGCTCACGGGGGGACACCCACATGCAGTAGCAGTGGTTAGCGACGAGCTTAAAAAAACTAGTGACATGAGTCAGGACACTGTTCGAGAACATACTTCTGATCTGCTCCGAGCGATATATGAACGAGTTTTTGAAGAAGCTATAGTCCCACAGTTATCGATAGATCAGCGTGTTGCGCTAGAAGTCGGATCAATGATTCGTCTAATAGACACAACGACACTTCAAAATACGCTACCGACAATACGTAATGGACTAGAGAAATGGAAGCGCAAAGAGTATGACCGTTTATTATTTGATTTACGAAAAACCTACTTACTGCGCTGGGAAAAAAGTGGGTGGATACTCGAGTCATCTGTACGACATCTGATACGTAGCTACCACTTCGCGTGCAATCCGGAGATGTTTACTAAAGTGAATGAGGCAGGTCTTGCTGTTTACCAAAGGTGGTTATCCAGTATGGTAGATAACCGTGACATATTTATATTTGAAGAACTGTATCACCTGGCATCTTTACGACAACTCACAGGGAATGATCCACATATAGTCGAAGTATTTTCGAAAAGACTTGCTCAGTATCCAGAAGATACCAGAGAACATCTAGAAAGTTGGAACAGTACCAAGAAGCGACTTTTGCGCCTACTTGTAAATGACGGAGAATTGGCAGGAATCCTTCGTCAAGATGAACGACAGCAACTCATCCACCTCTTAAAAACTAAAGGTCATACTTCCCGAAAAACTTACCCCGTTTTCTCATGAAGCCATGGCTTGATCTTGGGCCAAGCGATCACACCAAGTAAACTAGCGACAGCAAGTGCTGCAATTCCCAAAATGACCTTTTCCCGATCTGTCATCTGCTGATGTGTGGCTGATGAAGTAGATATCTGGGCTTCCTCTGGTGTGGGAGATATGGTCACGTCTGGCGTTGGCAATTGAGATGGTGTGGATGGTATTTCAGGCGTTGCAGTAATGACAGTCGGTGTCTGCGTGGGCGCAGTAGTAGGAGTCGATGTCGGTGCGGTACTTGGAGTGACAGAGCTCATTGGCATAATGGACACCGTAAGCTTTCCCGGATCGATCTGTTGAAACTTTATTGGAGTTGGTGATGGAAAGTCGATGACTGGTATCGTCGGAATTGTAAAATCTGGCCATGCGAAGACTGGCGGCGTGACAAAGGTAATCATCAACATACCTATACTTATACTGAGCAATCGATATGGTGTATTCATACCCCTGCATGATAGATCCACAAAAAAAATTGTCAAGTGATTTTGTAATATGAACCCATAGTTTGCATCAGATACCCCAAAAAGGGTATAATGAAAGCTCGAATGAATCATTATGAACACCTATGGGAAGATCGCGTGTCACTCCTATCACACAGAAAGACGAATATAGCTGTGGTCCAACCGCGCTCAAAACTGCATTGAAAATCCTCGATGTACGTGCATCGCTATCCAAGCTAATTGCACTGTCAAAACCGTCTAAACGGAATGGAACGAGTATAAAAAATCTTCTGCGAACAATCAAAACTTTTGGCCTTCATACACTCGCTGTGGAGTATTCGACACTCGCACATATAAAAGCAGCGCTCAAGACATCCGATGGAATCCACTGTGCGGTCATGGTGACGTATATCTACGACCTAGAACATGATGGGAAAATTGACCCGGAGAATGGACACTGGGCAACCGTTTCAGGATATAAATCGGATTTAGGGCGAATCGTACTATTTGACAGCTACACGGGAAAACGAAAATCGTATCCATGGCAAAAATTCCGATACTTGTGGCGCGACTACGAATACAAACGCCATGCAGATAATAAAACCGGCAGAACATTTAAACTTGTCAAAAAGTGGATGCCACAGTTTATGCTCATCATCGCACGGTCAAAAGAAGAGCTACCAACATTCCGCACCCCCTACGCAAAGTATTTTGCTCCGGACAGTTCGTCCATCTAAAAAAGGCCAGATAGGTCATGCACTAGAATCTAGTGTTGCATCCTGATTTTTCGCATGATGAAACTTCTCGTGTATCGCACGAAGCTGTGGATTGGTGATATGGGTGTAGATTTGGGTCGTCGCGATACTACTGCACCTGAACACTATTGGTGCGTCGTCTCGCTCTCCAATTTCTTTGATAAACATACATATCACTGGTTTTCTTTAGTCCATAGATATTATGCGTAACCAAAGGAAGCAACGAGCTCCACCCAAGCCGAGAAACTATCTGAAAAAATAGCGGATTAAACTCGTACAGAG
>CAZQGM010000144.1:0-3315 GCA_964592885.1 uncultured Gammaproteobacteria bacterium | reverse complement strand
AGCAAAAAATCCGCTGTCAGGAACGGATTGGCGAGAGAATCTCCAAAGAACAGATAGATACGCGATTTGCCTGGGCAGAGAACTTTACCCAAATTCACTATCGATCGAGGATACAGCGAGCAGAAGAACTTACATCAAGTGATGTTCATGAGGCACAAATGATAGCTCAGTCTATATTTGGGGAGCACATCCATCCCTTTTATTCTACCTGTGTGGACGGCCGATGTATGCCCACCGTGATGTTTTCCAAGCCACCTCATCTCGGGGGCGCACTCAGGTCTCCGGCAGGCGTAGTAACTGGCTTTCTGCCTAGCCAGAAGCCTCATGGTGTATTTATCGACCAGGAATCGTATGTCGTCGGGCAAATTACTCGTATCCTCCACAGTAAACCCGGTGCCACAATTTTCTACAATCTCGATTCGCACCTGGGATGCGCAGCTCGAGGTCAGATGCATGCAAGCGAAGGAGGGCCACAAATTGATAGTGGACTTCGGACCGATATTCTCGCAAAGCTTATGACTGCACGGGGCATTCGCGAACTCAGGGCTATGCTTGTTCTTGAGGATTCACACGCGGCACATATTATCCCAACATTTTTTTCCCTTGATCCGCACACGGGTGGAATCCTCATGGGTCTTGAGATGCATGTGGATGCACCAGAAGTAGTCACATCAGGATATACCGATACAATGCTTAATATGCTCGCAGGAGCTGGAAAGATCGTCCGCTCAATAGACCTGCTAGCACAACCAGATGTTCTTGGACTTATCGCAACGTACATACAACCAAAGTCTGCTGATTTTCGGAGTCGTTATCCTGAGTCCCTCAAAAATAATTGGCGAGCAATCCAATCGTTGTATAACGACGGAAAAGGCGCACTCTACCAAAAAATCTATGCGGCAATCCGCCAAGCATACGAGCGATCAGGATGGAATATATTACCCAATGATTCTATAGAAAATCATGTATTGTCTGAGGAAACACTCAAGCATAAAAGTATCCTCATGCTTTGTAATATCGTCACGAGGTTTTCGATTGCAGGCATCGAAGGATCTTGGCCATACGATCAACACCAGGAAGATATGATCGTCATTACAGATGGAGGGTATGCACCATTTCCGGCAATAGATGCCTTTTCAGTATTCTCTCATGATAAAAATGCACTTGTACCAAGCACAAAATTGACAATCGACCTTCTTAGGAGCGCTCGAAAAACAGGGAAGGCCGTTAATCCTGTCCGTGATCCAACGCTATCAGCGGAAGAATTTATCGCCTGTCCCATCATCGTTTCGAATAAAGCGATCGTCAAAGGGATCACGCCGGAGCAGTGGGAACAAATAGCTGTAGCTGACCTATCATCGATATTCGATGCATTTAATTGGGATGAACCTAAAACACTTCGATATTCAACGCAAGACATCACAAAGATGATCCAGACCGTGTCCGACATCAAAACAATCCAAGCGAGCATTGGTGGTATCCTGTCACTCACTGATGGTATTTATGAGCTATATGACCGCATGCGCCTATTTATGAGAGATAAACAGTTCCGACACATGATACTGTCTGGGCATATCATTATCCTCAATACGCTTGTGGACAATGATCGTCATCCAAGAAAGCTTGTCCCATGTGTGATCTAATGCAAAACACGTCAATACAAGATATATACTGCAATCTATGAATGCATATTTCACGGCATCTATTGTAGGCAAACGTCAATACGCGGATAATTACCGTCGTATCATCACGTACCTCGAATCCAAAGGCATCCCAGTTGCGTCAGCGCATATCATGGATACAACTGAGGATCATATCCGGATGGAGTCAAAATCTGAGCGTCAGAAATTTCATGCTACCCTCGAAAAGTGGATCAATGCATGTGATTTTATGATTGTCGAGGCATCATTCCCTAGTATCAGCGTGGGATATGAAATCGCGCTTGCGCTCCACAGGGCTAAGCCGGTACTGGTCCTCTTCACCGAAGAAGCCCCAAGTCTCATCATGAATAGTGATGAGGATAAACTTGTGGTCGAGCAATACACCCCAAGCACTATCCCCGACACCGTTGATGAGTTTCTCAACTACATCAGGGGGGCCAATGATACAAGATTTACTTTTTTCATCACGCCAGAAATCAATGCGTATTTAGCAAAAGTTTCAAAAAAAGATAAATTACCAAAATCAGTGTACCTTCGAAATCTCATCGTACGAGACATGGTGAAACGACAGTAAAGAAGAGAGAAATCGGAATACAGGTGACGGAAGACAGAAAATAGAGGACCAAAAAAAACTAATAGACGTATCAGTCTTCAGTCCTCTATCTTCTCCCTATCTCCCCATCTATCTACTCCCCATCTACATACATATCCGTGATGTATTTCTTGAGCCTACGTCATGCGGTATACTAACCGCATATTTCTCCCAAATGATGTCGTTTTGGCTGAAGAGTATATATTGTTCTCGTTAGGTCGTATTCATGTTTCGTCAAACATTTCTCATCCATAAAGTTCTGTGGACAAAACTCGTCTGGGAACGGTGGGACGCGCTCGCATTTGAAGAAAAAATTGCGTGGCTCATCGGCATAAATCATGCAATCGCTATCCTGACACTCATTGAGATTCTTATCTTCAAAAAGGCCTAAATCACTACCAGCTCTCAGTAACACGAGTTGTCAGTAACACGAGTTGTCAGTAATACGAGAGTGCTTGTCGTACTCGTGTTACTCGTTTTCTCTCGTTCCCCTGATAAATTTACTTGACTTTCTGGATTCCTTTCTTTACGATGAATATGCTCGTGTGGATAGTGTTGAGGATCAATTTCTTTCAACATTTTCTATACTCATGAGGTATTTTGGGAAACCAGTGTTCGTTTTCCAAAAGACAGGACGTCATGTATTTTGACTCTGTGGAGCCAAGATCAGTCCTTCCAATTAATGACAATTGGAGGAAAGTCCTCAAAACTTCCAGACGGGCGGAATTATTTTTTTCTTTCCTGTAGGCGTGGCTTCCTCGTTTTTCCCGTTTTTTTTGTATTGCAGCTTTTTTGTTCTCAACTCACTGGCTGACAAGACACCTGATCATTGGTACAATACCGTGATACATGCCGAGATAGCTCAGCGGTAGAGCACCTGTTTTGTAAACCGGTGGTCCGGGGTCCGAATCCCCGTCTCGGCTCAAACGTTTTTTCTTCTATGTTACTTAAGTCCGGGGTTCCTCCTACGTCATGCACCAGACGTGCATGACTCCGGCAGGACACAGCCGAATCCCCGTCTCGGCTCAAACGTTTTTTCTTCTATGTTACTTAAGTCCGGGG
>CAZQGM010000143.1:0-3363 GCA_964592885.1 uncultured Gammaproteobacteria bacterium | reverse complement strand
ATGACCCGGTCGGACCTTTTTGCCCAGTTGCACCGGTACTTCCAGTTGGACCGATGTTTCCTGTTGCACCGGTACTTCCAGTTGGACCGATGTTTCCTGTTGCACCGGTTGCGCCGGTCGTGCCCGTTGGACCGTGGTCACCCGATGATCCCGTTGGACCATTTTGACCAGCAAGACCTGCAGCACCAGCAACTCCAGATCCGCCGGTTGCGCCGGTGGGGCCAAGATGACCTGTTGATCCAAGTTGTCCTGTCGCACCGGTTGCGCCAGTCGCGCCGGTGGGGCCAAATATCCCCGATGACCCGGTTGGACCAGGCTGTCCGCTTGCGCCAGTACTCCCTGTCGAACCAGTTGCGCCTGATGGACCAGATTCTCCTTGCGTCCCGGTGCTTCCCGTAGAACCAGTCGAGCCCATTGGTCCGGATGAACCCGATGCGCCAGATGCACCCGTCGCACCGGACGATCCGTCAACTCCAGTCGCATCGGTTCTATCGCTTAGACCGCGCATGGTCGCGACATCCAATAATCGAAACTGTGCAACGCCCGCTTCATTGATCGTAATTTGGAGTTGCGGGCTGACACTTTGGACAGACAAGCCATTTCCAAGTGAAAAAACTCCAACTGAGCCAGCCACTCCCGCAGTATTTGAAAAAAGTCGTACCACCCCCTCATCGTCGTAGTGTCTGGCAAAAAGTGATGAGGCAAATGGTGATGGATAAAAAAGCGATGTGGCAAGCGCTGTTGGTGCGTACTCAGCATCATCTGTTATACCGAGCACATTTGGTGATGTCCGATCACGGAGTGTATACGCAAGCCGCAATATCTCTCGCATAATCACGACCTCGGTCGGATCAAATGTTGCAAGTGACGGACGGATCGAAATATCCATCATGACCCCGCGAGCAGACATGTCGCCTTCGACCGTTATTTTGTCTGCATACGTCACAAACGCAAATGGCCCAACGAGTCGGCCTTCTCGTACGTCTGCAGTGATAAACTTTACTGGAAGGATCGTCTTATCTGGGAGCTCTATGCCACTCATCAGTCGATTAATGATTTGAATAGATTCTGATTTTCCTGACCTGCTGTAAAACGTGTTTTTCCCAGTGGTCGACTCTCGGAAAATCCCCCAATCACCATTTTGAAATCGCACGGTGGCATCAGATGCATACCGATCGGATGTGATGGTAGCAGTATCGACCGTCGCATAGGAAAATGATCCATCGGGCCGTAATACACTTGCGATGATGGGGCCATTGAGCCGACTCCCCGCTAGAAGCGTCTCTGTCACCGCCCGCGAGGACTGATCTGCTGACTCGTTTGCCCCAGGTATACCAATCTTCCCGCTTGCGATGATAAGTATACCGGTCAAAATAACCCCGACAACGATGCCAAGCACTGTCTGCCACACGGATCCACTCCCAACTGATTGCGTTGGAGTCGTCAGTGACTGGTTATTTCTATAAAGTAAATACATATATACATCTACATACACGCATCATCAAAACCAAAAAACTCCCCTACCCATATCTCCCGAATTTATCGTTCCCGCATCACGCGGGGCCGCCACCGGGATCAATCGGACGTCGTATCGAATGAATAGCAATTGAGACCCCGATCACGAGCACACTCGCAAAGCCGAGCATCGCTCCGATCATCCCTAAGACTGTCTCCATGTGGAGCATAGACGTGACTGGAGCGACGACTGCGACTATCCATCCGAAATCCGGCACTAGTGCCTCAGATTTCACATGTACTACACCATCAGACATGCGCATAGTGGTCACATTGTGGATAGGTGTATATACATTTGGCGTGGAAGCACGGACGACATCAAGTGACTGTGACGACATCGGACCTGCGACCATTCTCCCCTGGGCATCGGTTACACTGACGTATTCACCTCGATCACTTTCTGCCAGCTCCTGCAAACGGGTGCCAAGAGCATCTAAATTTAGGACTGCGACCACCCCGGCAGTGCCGAGTTTTTCTTTTTTGCTCGCGGCTATGGCGATCGTTGGGCGTTTTCCCATCCATCGAATTTCCGATACCGCTACCCCTTTTTGGAGACTCGTACGGTATATATGTTCCAAAAGAGACTGATCTGTGGCTGTCATTTCAACCCCAATGGGATAGGTCATGACGGGTGTGCCATCCGCACCAACGACAGAGAGACTCGAAAAAAGTCGATTTCCTTCAAATAGTCCTCGGCAAAGATTGAGAAGCACATCGAGCTTTTTCGTCCGTACTGCATCGACAAATTCCTGATGCCCGACGATACCAACTACCCCAGTCTTGGCACTATCGATACTGGTGCTCGTCGCCAATTTGGCGTAAACAACTTTGTCCGTAAGAGCCGTGACTGCAGCGTACATCATGGTCTGCTCGAGTACTCGCACGACTGACACCGTCCCAATAAGTAGTATCATCACAGCACAGGTGGTCAAAAATAGGACGGCCCGATCAAAACGTTCTACTATATTCCATGGTTGCCAGAGCGCCACGATGGGTATCATGATTCCAGTCGCCATCAGCATCCATGCACGCACCCAATAAAACGAAAGACCTGCGGTATATGCCAGCGCGAGAAAAAGCGTGGTCATGATGCTCATCCCAATCAGTGTGAGCCACTGTTTTTTTCCGCTCCATCCAAAAAATAAACTGCCACCCCCAAGGAGTACCGTCCCCATGACCAGGAGTACCATGTCAGGTGTCTCGCTCAGGCGATACGCTGAATTAGTAGATACGCCTGATGCACCAACATACATCGTCACCGGTACGACGATGGCCATCGTCGAGAGGACACGTGTTGATAGAAATGGAAAAAGAGACGCGGTCAATACAGCTCCCCAACTGCCAAAAAGTGCAGCCCCCGTTAGGTCTCCACGAAGCGCCATGACGTAGGCAATAGCCAGATACGATGTGATGCCAATCAACGTACAGATAGTCCGGATCGTCTGATGATGGTCAGATTGTGCACTGTAGAGCATGCCACATCCAGCTAATCCAAATCCAATACCGATCGCGGTGACAAGCTGCCAGCCAGACATGATCCACACTTCAGACCATGCGGAGGAAAAAAGAATCATGGCGATCCCAGTGAGGAGACTTACGACGCCTGCAATGAGAAAAAATCCATTGATACTATGCGGGTGATCCACGAGCTGGTGGACTGGAGTTTCCGTGACGAGCGGCGGTGTTTTGGTAGCGGAAGAAATTTCCGTCACGACGTCGGCTATTGGAGCATCGGGATTTGAGAGAAATCGGTCGATTTCAGATTGTGGAATTTTGAATCGGCCATGTCCTAAACGGATCGCTTTGATGGTGCCAGAATTGACAAATGAGTAAATGGAATTTGTGGAA
>CAZQGM010000142.1:0-3458 GCA_964592885.1 uncultured Gammaproteobacteria bacterium | reverse complement strand
CGAGGCGAACGGATCCGGCGCGGTGTCGGGCGATGTGGGCGGATCCGCCGGAGTATCGACGGAGGTCGGCGGTTCCCAGGCGGCGCCCGGATAATCGTTGTGGCGGGTATCGGGATCGATGTCGGTTGCTGGGGGAGGCGGCGAGGCGGCGGCCGCCGCGGTGCCTGCAGGAGCGGCTGACGGCGTCGCCGCGGTGGTGCCACTGCCGCTGCTCGCGGGCCGGGTGCTGCTGCGGCGCTGGGTCTCTTCGAGCTGGACTTCTTCCTCCAGGGTCTCGCGGAACTGGCGTGCCATTGCGCGCGCGCGGCCCATCCAGCGGCCTACCTGGGAGGCGACTTTCGGCAGCTTCTCCGGGCCCAGCACGATCAGTGCGAGGGCCATGATCAGCAGCAGCTCGCTGAAGCCGACCTCGAACATGACCGATGGACCGACCCGGCCGGGCCGGATCAGGCGCTGCGGTCGGAGGATTTCTGGTCGGTAACTTCATATCCGGAATCGCGTTGATGGTGATCCCACTTCTAGTAGGATTTTCTTCCGAAGGTTCCATATGGATCGTGTTTTTCATTGAAACAGCATGTATAGGCATCACGTGTATAAAAAAAAGACGTACGTTCCGGATTTCTTTGTCACCATTTGAGATAGTGCTCACGCTCGTACTTATTGCTATAGCATACTATCTGATGGAGAAAAGCTTTAGTTATTCAAACGGTTCGTTCCGTATCGCCTCAAATCTCTATCAGGACTTCGGTGCGCATATCCCGTTTATCCGCTCGTTTTCGCTCGGACAAAATATTCCACCGGTCATGCCATTTTTTTCAAATCACCCACTTACGTATCATTTTCTATTTGATTTTCTTATCGGGATATACGAACGCGCTGGTATCCCACTGATATATGCATTTAACATAGTATCTACACTTGCATTGACATCTCTTTTGCTTTTTGTCTTTTCACTTTCAAAAATACTTTTTGGAGAGAACCCGTGGATAGGACTTGTCGCGATCACGTTGACTCTCACTAACAGTACGACTTCGTTTATTGAAGCGTTTCAGAAGTACGGGTTCCATGTAGGCAACTACTATCACAACACAACATATCTAGGAGATGGGCCATTCGGACAGAGTATAGTAAGTATATTTTGGAATCTGAATACCTATCTTAATCAGCGACATTTTTTATTTGCTGTCGCGATCTCTCTATTTATCACGATTTGCATAGTGCGGACCCGTGGGATATTGGTGCCACTCGGATCCCGAATAGCGTTGGGTATCATGATTGGACTTCTGCCGTTCTGGAATAGTCCGATATACCTTATTACCCTGGGTATGTGTATTGGGATCATCATCCAGATGAAACGGACACACTGGATGTCATATATTCCAGTTTTGATTCCGGCAATCTTGCTTGCTATACCACAGGTTCTCTATATAGGAAGTCATACGGGGCAATCAGTGATAGTTTCCCCAGGGTTTTTAGCGCGCGAGTCGTTCCCAGCATGGCTTTTTTACTGGGTGCGCAATTTCGGGGTGAGCATACTCACTATGCCACTTGGGGTATACGTTGCGAAGAAAGAGTCTCGTGTGCTTGTATTGCCGATTTTGGCGCTTTTTGTAGCGGCCAACACATTCCAACTTGCGTCTCAGATGTTTGATAATCACAAATTGTTCAATGTGATGATCATTTGTATGAATCTGTATTCTTCGTATTTGATAGTGTGGCTGTATAAAAAAAGCATCGTGATGAAGAGTATTGCGTGTATTTTTCTTTTTTTTCTAACGATATCAGGGGTTCTTGATATATTTGTCGTAAAAAATGATGTAAAGACAGTCGTCACAGACTATCCATCAAATGCATTTATGTCCTGGGTACTAAAAAATACCAAATCCGACGCGGTATTTGTCACGAATGGCGATATATATGACCCAGTGACGATTGTCGGGCGAAAAACGCTAACCGGTCGACCACACCTTGCATTTCTCTATGGTATAGACACTCAAACTGACTTTGCGAGGCGAGACAAACTATTAGCAGGATCCGAGTCTGCTCGCGACATATATATAGCACTGTATAGTTCGTCGGATACTCCGACACAGACTGTGAAAACCGATCACGAACAACTCAGGAAAATGTATAGGATGATATATACTGATCACTCGGTTGTCGTATATAGCAAATAACCGTCAACACATATTTTCTTCGAGAGGCCAGAAGAGCAACTGTTCAATTGTTAGCTATCGTGTACACTGTGGTGCTGGCGTAGTCGCATCAACTGCATGAAATACCCTAACGATAGTATAATCGCCATCGTTGTTGCTGGTATAAATATCGAGCTGAGGCGTCCGTATTCTTCATAATAGACGATACAAACACTCATCGCGGTTTGTGTCAGTACATAGAGTGTCAATATGATGATAAATTCTGATTGGATGGTGCGCTTTTTGATCCAGAGTACCGCGCCAAGTGGGAGGAGAAAAAATACCAGCCACGTGGCGTATTTCGTCGTACCAAAAACATCATTGACCCGTGCTAAAAATGTCGCACGGTCAGACGGATCAGTACGAGCGAATTCTGGTATTCGCGTATAGTCCCGCATGATATCGGGCACGTATGATAGCGCATGCCATGCGTAAAGAAATGGTTGATCCATAACAACCTGTCGGTTAAATATAGCCAATCGAGCCATTCGATCCCGATCCATATAGATAGTTGGATCGATCGTATCTAGGAATTTAAAGGGCTGTGTCATGTGCTTTTTTTTGGCGATCATCGTGATGCGATAGTAGTAGGGATCGACTTTTTTTTCATCGATGGGCATATTAAATTCAAGAATTCGACCGAAGATATCAAGGTCGCTCACTTGCTGGATGCCACGGTACTGATGATTACGGACGTTGAAATATACATACCCGCCAGGGACAGAAGAGTAGATGATGAGGCTCAGAAAAAGTGCAATAAGATTCTTTTTATTTGCCCGTTCGTTCCACATGAGAAACGGTAAAATGAGAAACGGTATAAGGACGTTTGCCGGTCTGAGTAGAAATCCAATGATGCATAGCAGGCTAAATACGACAAGCGGAACGAGTGTGACTTTCTTCATAAGTCGGATACATGCATAAAGCGTCATGATAAATATAGAGATACTTAGTCCTTCCGTTTCTGTCGTGCGTTCCCATAAAAAAATCTGTGGATTGAGTGCGATAAACATACCTCCGATGGTCGAAAGCCAGGTGCCAGCTCCTGCTGATCGAAGAGTGAGGTATATACATACGACGCTCAAGATCCCTAGGAGTGTTTGGATTTCAAGAAGGTGCCTAAGACCCGCAAAGAACGCTGGAGTAAATGTGTCTTTGGTGATCTCCTTGGGTCCCGGCAGAAGCGAAGCCATGATGATCGGATAGAGCGGTGTACGATAGGGAGTGATGACAGACTGCACAGACGGTCGGATTTGCATTTCTTTC
>CAZQGM010000141.1:0-3464 GCA_964592885.1 uncultured Gammaproteobacteria bacterium | reverse complement strand
AAAAAAAGGAAACGTGTCCCCAGAATCCCCGAGGTATTTGGATACCCCCTAACCTCGGGGGTTTTGGAATTTCGATAGAAGCATCATCTCAATCGTCAGCACATGAGATATTTCCAACTATGCGTGTATAATATATATTGATTAGTATCAATACATACTATTGATACTATTATTTACAAAGGAGTCTACTATGACTGAATCACCCATCACCCCAGAAGTCGAAGTTGCGCAACCAAAAGGTATGTCACCACTCATCTACGGAGTGATCGGTATCATCGTTGTTGGTGGATTTTTCGCTTCCCAATCCATGCAAAAGAAAGAAACCCCGCCGAACGAGACTGCAAAAGAAGTTATGACATCATCTGCAGCATCTGGAGCATCTGGAGTGACATCTGCAGAAAAAGAATATACTCTTGAAGAAATCGCGATGCACGCGACAAAAACTGATTGCTGGTTTGCCATCGAGGGCACGGTATACGATGTCACCAAATACATCGAAGCAAATAAACATGCGGGTGGTGATGCGATCCTCGAAGGCTGTGGAAAAGATGCTACGACGCTATTTAATACACGCCCGATGGGTTCAGGAACACCACACTCTGATAAAGCACGCGGCTATGTCAAGAATTTCAAAATCGGCATGCTGAAAAACTAATCAGCAACGATATTTTTTTGGTAGTCGCCCAACCCGGCGAGCGCGATCAGAAGTCTACTGCCATGGATCATACGTCAAGCCAAATTTAGTACGGATGCGTCCTATCACGGCAAGTGCAGAGTCAAGTAGGTCTACCACCCAATCAGCGACATATCCACCAATACGGAATGTGTATATGGGCCATTTTGCTGGAATGATGTCATGACTGCGATAAAGCTCTAGCTCCTTTTTTCGCTTGGGATTATCCCGAGCCAGAAGACAAAGCGCGTACGCAAACGATGGATCTATACCGGGATACGAATATGGACCAAGTTTGTAGGTTCGGGGCACGAGATTTTGTGGCGGAATCTCGACTCGGACTGGTCCAGAGACGACAGTATACATTGACGCCTCCTCCGAAATGACGAAAAACCCTATATCAAGAAGCGTCGGGTGAGAAAATACATAGACACCCATGAGTTCGCTGACTCGAAAAAAATTAAGTGGCTTTTTTGTATATCCGAGTGCATAGATGGCCAAGAGAAGTTCTGGTAGAGATTTGGGTAGGACGATGATGTCGAAATCGTGAACATCCCGGTACAGTCCTCCGTTTATTGCTGAGGGCACCATCGACCCCATAAACCAAAACCGTTTTGTGTGCGCTTGTAGCACAGGGAGAACTTCACGAAGAGTCGTATATACACGCGATGTATTGAAGTCCTCAGTCATATACAAGAATTTAGATCAGTTTTCCACAGGTTTGTGTATGTGCGTGTAGGAATACAACATTTTATGCTGCTGGTACATACTCCGGACACAGGTCTCCAAGAGGGCAATTCTCACATGTATGTGGCCGCGCCGTACATATGTATCGTCCGTGCAGCGTGATCAGGTGTCCAAAATTTATCCAAGTATCTTGTGGTAAAAGTGCCATCAAATCTCTTTCTATTTTTACTGGATCTTTTTCTTTGGTCAACCCTAGTTTATTGGAAAGTCGTATCCCATGCGTATCAATGACGATCCCGCTTGCGACCCCAAAGACAGTCCCAAGGACCACATTTGCCGTCTTTCTAGCAACCCCCGGCAAGGCATCAAGCTCTTCCATCGTTTGAGGGACAACTCCCCCATACGTCGTGACGATCATTTCTGATGCCGCTTTGATATTTTTTGCTTTCGCTATCGGAAATGTTACTTTTTTCACACACTCAGTGATTTCCTCTACGCTCGCTTTTCCCATCGCTTGTGGTGTTGGGTATTTCTCAAAAAACGCTGGAGTCACTGTATTTACCAGTTTGTCCGTGCACTGGGCAGAAAGAATCGTGGCCATAAGCAGTTCAAATGCGTTTTTATGGATTAGCTCACACGTTGGATGCGGATTGGCAACTAAAAGCCGTCTATATATCTCACGCGCTTTTTCCTGGGTTGTCATATAGATATCACTCTATCGCTACAGATCAAGAGAAGCAAGAGAGGGATAAGCCACGCGGATATGACGATGCATACTAGGAAAGTAAATACAAAAATCAATATTTCGATGTGTTATGAATCGATCTGGTACGACGAATTACGATGTACCGTGAATCGTATCGAGAAGTTGTTGGTGGATATGTCCATTACTGACAACGATACCAGTGTGATATGTCTCGGGTGTCAATGGTCGACCATGTACGTCAGTGATCATAGCCCCTGCTTCTCTGGCGACTGCCAATCCTGGCGCTACATCCCACCAGGGCGTCACTTCTGCCGCTACGTGCACATATCCATCGTATCCACCTTTGGCCAGATCGCAAAGGATCATATTATCATTGAGCCGTACAAAGGTTTTATATGCAACGAGCCCGACAGATTGAGCTATACTCCAATGTCGCATCTTCGTACCGTCGTCACATTTCTGGCTCGGGGTGTGAAAAAGAATAAATGATTTTTCAAGTGTCGAAGTATCAGAAACATGTAGACGAATGTTCCTTTGGAAAGCTCCTTTACCGTTCTCAGACGAAAAAAGCTCTCGGGTTGAAGGCACATAAATCACACTTATCACGGGTTTCTCCTCGTACTCTAAAAGCATACAAATACTGAAATTACTCAGTCCTCGCTGATATTCTTTGGTTCCATCAAGCGGATCAATAATCCATCGGTATCCTGAATTTTTTTTGACTTCTCCCCGCTCCTCTGAAATGATCGTGTGTTCTGGAAAATGCGCTTCAATTTGATGGATTATTTCCTCTTCTATCTCCAAATCTTTGTTGGTAACGAAATCGACAATGTCTTTAAACTCGCATATTTTTGTCGTCTTTCTGGTTTCAAGGAGAAATTTACCAGCCTTTACCACTATTTTTTCCGCGAAGTGCCTGTAGTCGCGTGTCTTCCGCATCGTTGGTGACATAGCTACCTCCATTTTAGAGATTGGTAAATAATCTGATTCATTATACTACCGAGATACTTATGAACTTGAGCGGAAAATGTACTGTGAGAAAACCCAAATATAGGACTAAGCAATCGTGCTCATGAATCTCAGTGCACATGAGGATTATAGCGGCATCTTCCGTTTGCCTAATAAATTTACTATAATGTATAGATCGTTTCGGGTCGGTAGCCGTCAGTCCCGCTAAGCGGGATCAATGGTTGCCGATAGGCACAAAAAAGGAATAACGATATGGGTCGGTAGCTTCGGCCAAGGGCCGATCAGCCTTTGGCTGACAATGGTAGGATAGATATATGGGTCGGTAGCTTCGGCCAAGGGCCGATCAGCCTTTGGCTGACAATGGTAGGATAGATATATGGGTCGGTAGCTTCGGCCAAGGGCCGATCAGCCTTTGGCTGACAATGGTAG
>CAZQGM010000140.1:0-3502 GCA_964592885.1 uncultured Gammaproteobacteria bacterium | reverse complement strand
GCATATCTCGGTATAAAAGCCCCGTTTTGGTAAGCGACAAGCACGCCAATGCATTTCCCGGCATGTAGGCGTAGACTTCAAGTCGCACCTCAGGGTATTCAGGCGACGTGAGGACGTCAAAAAACTTCGGTAAATGTTGTTGGCCTTCGTAGGACACTTCCACGATTTGTCCTCGGACTGCGCGAACTCGACCAGAAAACTGTGTATCCTTTGGTGCCGCTACCGCTGCTGCAGATTCGATAGGACTAAGTGGAGCACTCGGCACACTCCGCTCTGGCGTCGGCATTTCCACACTCACGTGCTCCTCACGTGTCTTATCATGTGTCCCGCTCACGTGTTCATTATGTGGCTCGTTGGTGGGCAGATCCATACCGTTTCATCATAGCAGGAACGATAGGAAAAAACGAACAACCTTTGTGTGTACACAAGTATTGTCTCGTCATATCTCCAACAATATTGACCAATCATCGCTTACATATTAAAGTATCAATATATATAGTAATGCATAAAAATAGATCAAGAGGACCGCTTTTTGACTGTGGATGTGTGATCACATCAATATGGCAGGCTAGCGTGTCGATGATTGAAGCGTAAGTAAGTTCTGAGACAATTTCTGTAAAACAAACTCGTTACCAACGCGCATCCATATTGATGCAGTATGTGTTGCTGTTTTGATATGAGGACGAGCCACCCCCTTGTGGATAACGACAATCCCAAGAGGAAGTTGTCCAGCTAAAATTTTCCAGTTGCGCTCCCGAAGCTGATTTTTTTTCACCCGACGCCTCATGAATACGAAGCGCTACTCCGGGATGTGTTGCGATATACAGCGTATCATCATGCATCAGCCAGATATCTTTTAGATTGTGCATTGGTCCCCACGTTGATCCCTGCACCCGTGGCGGCGTTCCATAGATCAAACCCTGCTCACCTACGATATGGTCAACAGGAAAACGATGCTCCTGAGGTATCCATTCGAGAAAACGACGCGCTTTTTCAGGTTGAATTCTATATAAGGACCCGTCACGTACATCACCTTCCGGAGAAATATCTATTCCGCGTACGTGGATCGATGCTCGTTCTAAAGGTGGCATGATCGCGAGTATACCAAAATACATGTAAACACGTCTAGACCGTATAAGCTTGGATTTTGCACCTAAATACCCTTCAAAGTTGAATACTATCGGATAGTATGCTATACTCGATTTATACATATTAAATATGTATATATACCGCCGATCCATGTATGGACCAGCGGTTTTTTGCTCCTTACCAATTTGATCGACGGAACTATACTGCAGTACGCGTTTTGTACCATTGCGTTCGCGCAATACCCTACAAACTACATACAGCAGTAGAAATGGTATTTCTTCTTGACTGATACAACACCCGTTGTAGCTACAAAATTGACACTCATGGCTGTTTCCCACGCAACTATCCTGATCACATGTGTGGTCGCGATATCTGCTTGGGAAACCCAAGTGATATATATCTGTGCGTAGCCCGCACTCAAGGAGAAATAAAATGAAACAATCATTACTGAAACTCATCGGTGCCCTGCTCTTTGTATCCTTCGCCCTTGTCGCCTGTAACCTGCCTCAATCAGGTGGACACCCCGTAATCGAGGCGACAAATACCCCGTTCCAGCCGGCGCTAGAAACGGCCACCCCGATGTTGATCACCCCCACCCCGGGATTGGTGGACTCATCAGGCTCAAAAGGGGTTTGGTACAGGAATGGCGGAGATTCCATGAAGGCCCACTGGAGTGCGCAAGGAATCTCTACCATCATTACGCTGGAATGGGCTAAGACCTGCAGTAACCCAACAGTGCCTCTCGGCTCACAAATTTCTAACCTGACCGTTACCAAAGATGGTGACACGGTCACTGTGACGATGATGGGCACTAAGGCAAGCTTCGAGTATGGCGACGTAAGTTGTATTATCATCACCTCAAATGAAGGGGGGCAAGAAATCCAAATTAGCAAATAACCAACCGTCGATCAAATCATACCCCACGCCACGAAAAAAGCTTCCCTGGATTTTTTCAGGAAAAGTGTGGTGTGGGGTATGTTTGATTACATTTCCATACAGTATCAAAATATATTTATATGTATAATAATATATATAAATATTACATATTTCGTATCAGTATCAACTGAAAATTCACATACGACACACCAATTTCGTATAATCACTGTTTCAAGCGCACTTCGTATGCTATCTACACATAAACGAATCGCTTAAAACACGCACATTAATACATCGGTCGTTTAGGACACGCATGCTCTTTCTCTGAAATATAATCATGTTCCATGCTGATAACCGTCTGATGATCAGTATCATCATCCGATTGTCGTCATGGAGCATGTATTTTTTTCTTGCCACGTTTCCGTCAGTTGCTGACGGTTTAGATTTAAACACAAAAAACGTGGCACCATATCAACCGCCGCCCTTCCGCTACACGGAAGGAACTAGCTGCATCCGCAGTGAAACGGCGAACATAAAAAGAAGGAGTAAAAATGAAAATATCCCCTGAACTGAAATTTTCTTTTTGTTTTTTTCTGATGGTGGCGATGGTGATCGCCTTAACTGTGCTGGGATTAGCACTACAACCAGCGCCCTCCCCGATCGCCCCCGCCACGGCTTTTTTTCTTCCCCTCCTACCCAAGGGGGAAAAAGGGCAAGGGATGTTTGAATACACTCTTATCCTCGTGCTGCTGGTTCTGGCAGTAGCAATTATCATATTCTTGCTGCTGCCGGCACTCGAACATCTGGCCACCTGGCCAGGTTGACACGAAATTCTCCTTGACGACTCGACCCCCTACCCGTGTGACCTTCGAAGAAGGATTGCGCCTGCATTTGGCACAATTTTTGGTTTCACGGGTGGGGTTTTAGTTTTTACCCAAAAAAACAACTCACATGAAGTTTAACAAATAACAAGCGCGTCTAAAGTATATCCATCCACATCCCCACGTGTCCATCATGTGTCCATCATGTGTCCATCATGTGTCCATCATGTGTCACTCATGTGTCTCTCACGTGTCTCTCACGTGTCTCTCACGTGTCCATCATGTGTCACTCATGTGTGCATCATGTGGATCCCCGCCGGAGTTTACCCCGTTTGCGGGGCGAGGATGACACCAGAGTGTCACTTTTTCCACTTACTTCGTCCGGCGAATGTCTCTAGAAGCATCGCGTTCATAAATGAATTGGTTACTTTTCGAAGCTGTCCATGCTTCTCTTTTTCCATTTCTTTGCTGTTTTGTTCAGCAGCTGACATCGTCATGAGACGCGCGGCGGTACGCGCGAGATCCGACTCGAGCATCACGCGGAAAAAAAGGATCGCCCGAACAGTCGTCTCGAAAAAATCAAGCATTTTCCCGAGTTCCGGTTCGAAAATGATATGGATTTCCGAATCCTCAGAAAGCTCTCCATGCTCTTCGCGTTGGGTGATATCAAGGACTCCTACTTCTTGATGCATGAGCGTCTTAAATTTCGGGTAATA
>CAZQGM010000139.1:0-3511 GCA_964592885.1 uncultured Gammaproteobacteria bacterium | reverse complement strand
TAAACTATTGTAGCGTTGTTTGGTCATATCGGATTAACGGAGAAGCATGGAGTGATTATACCGATCGCGAAATTTGTATGTATGGACTTGGAGAAGGAAGTAAAAAACTTGATTTACGAGTGAAAAGTATTGTATCCGGGGAAGAAAAGATCCTGACTCGGACGTTTTCAGTTGTGCGTTCACCCGCAGATCCAACTCCGGCGACTTCGTCTGGAAGCATCACACAATAAGCCATATTTTACTCATGTATTGAGTGGAGACGAGAGATTATTTTTTGAATCTACTCTCTTATTTCTCTCGATTTTTTTGAGCCGCAAGAAGCTGTGGAAGAATGCTACTATGTGAATCTTTTGGGATGAGTGTCAATTCAGTACTCCCTTCGGCCATACGTTCGCACTCAAGGATATCAAATAACGTGGATAGCACTTCCGGATCTTTGGAGATAGTGAGAAGTGTTTCGCCAACGACCTGTGGGCGCACTGCAGCTGCTTTTGCAAATTCGACCGATGCTTCTTTATCTGCTTTACTCGTAATGACGTTTACCTGATTGAGTCCATCTTGTTCAATTGCGGAGGTGACTTGCCGGAGCTGATTGACGACCTTCTCTTCGATCTGACGGATCATATTGTGATCTTGAAAGTGGACTTTGCGGATATAGACTGATCCAAGTTTATATCCCCACTCTGTGGACTCCGCAGTGACTTCATCCCGAACAAGCTTTGACATCTGATGTCGCTTGACCAGCATTTCAGAGAGTGGAAGGTTGCTAAGGCACTTAATGGTCGCATTCTTTGCATTGGCAGTGAGTGATCCTTCAGGGTCGACATTTTTGAAAATGTGCGCGACTGGATCAGTGATAAACATTTCATACCATACACCGATTCCCATCGGGGTACCTTCTTCGGTATTGACTGGGATACTACGGATGTATTTTTGATCAAGGCTAAGTTGACGCGAATATCCGGTTCCAAGTGAGTTGATAAGTAGCGCTTTCCATCCCATGATTGGCCAGAGAAAATGAAGACCCGGCGTATCAAGGACCGCAACGATCTCTCCAAAAAGGACGTACACTCGAGCTTCTCGCTCTCGTACGATCGTGTATACACCCAAGATCTGTGCAAGTCCCAGGACAACTTGTTCTAAGATAAAACAGATGATGATGGTCGTGATAAGTATGTATGGATTCATGTTTGGTAAATGATATGTTTTGCTTTGGACAAAAGTGATAGCTTCACATTTCTCGTATACGCAGCAAGCGTTTTATTTCCATTTTTCTTTATCTGTAGTAGTTGACTAGCGAGCTGGTTAATCATCTGCACTTCAGCGCTTGCTTTGAGTGTTTCGATTTCAACCGCTCGGTGTGATCCGACGATTTTCTGATCTGCTGACGCTTGGGCGAGACTGATTTGGGACGATACGTGATTGTGCGCAGTGTTGATAGCAGCAAGTGCTGATTCGACATCATTTGGCGGTTCGATAGCAGATATGAGCGCCGCATCAAGCGTGATCCCATATCGGGCTGCTGAAGAACTACACTCCTTTTCCATGTATGAATTGAAGTCACCTAGGTTTTTGCGCAAATCATTGATGGATGTCCCATACGAGGTATTGAGAGATGACTGCTCGGCGTTTTTTTTGACGGGTGCTTCAAAATTTGCCACCCGCTCGCGAAGAATGGAGATGAAATACCCCATCACATGCGTAATAGGATTAGTGACACCAAAAAGATAGGCGTAGAGATTTTTGTCCGATATCGTATAGCGGATTTGACCTCGGAGCTTGATATTAAGTTGATCTTTAGTGACCGCTTCAAGAGCTGTGTTGTTGTCATTGGCCATCGAATTTTCTGGATCATACGCGATATCAATAAGCTGTGTGGAGATGTTGACCTTGATGATTTTTTCCCAGGGAAATTTAAAATACGGTCCACCTGGGCCGATGACTTCAAGTTGGGGATAGGTGTACCGTTCTGACTCCTCTTTGGTGATAGTCGATGCTAACTCAGGGAGATCAAGCGTGCTCCCTTTTTTTCGGACAGCTTTTCCGAATACTGTCTTTACTCCTCGTTCGTTCTGTTCGATCACGTAAAACCCCGATACGATGCATCGAATGAGGATGTACAGTCCAACCCCTATGTAAATACTCAGAATCATATGAGTGGTACGTTACAAGGAAAAAGTAATCGCTCCTAACTTTATATACACATATAATAGAGGGTATACTATAGTTATTCAATCTCCTGTAGGCTCGTTCATGAAATACAATATTCATTCTTCATTATTTCGATATATTCTTTGGATCTTTTATGTAGGTACCGCGCTTCTTTTATATTCGCCAATGCTAGGATGGACGTTCTGGAAAGACGATTGGTGGTTTTTATGGGGAAGCTTTGCGCTTCACCCACGAATGTTTACGAATATTATCCAACCTGGCACAGTGATCCAGTTTCTCTTGGGATGGAATCTATTTCATGCATGGCCGCTGCCATATATGGTATTTGGCGTGCTACTACGACTATACGTCGCATATATTTTTGGAAAGCTCTCGGCTCATATCCTCTCAAAGGATATGAGATATCCTATGATGTTCATGGCCCTTATGACACCCATAGGTATCGACGCCGTGGGATGGCCGAGTGCGCACGTGACACTCATGGCAGCAGGACTTCTACTTACCGGACTTTCCGTGGTCTACAGTAAAAATAATCATCCATGGGTCGGATATACACTATTTGTCCTTTCATTTCTTTTTGATCCGGGACGGACGATCGGAGTATTGATTGTTATCACATGGGTACTATACAAACAAAAGAAAATTCAACCACGCGTTATCTATATCCTTAGTGGGGCAGGGATATGTATAGCACTTGGCATCATGTGGAAAATACGAAACCTACTGTCTGATTTTCAAGTGATGAAATACGTGATGTATCTAGAAAAAACCGGATCACTCTCGTCACTTGGGCACACATGGAAGTACGTGTTTGACTACTTTGCATCGATAGGAAACCTTCTATACGGATCATTGTGGGAATTCCCGAACTATCTTGCAACAGGCGAGTACACCCGAGTCATCGCAGTAGTTGGCTTTATAAGTATCGTCGTTATTTGTACATTCTCCATATACATACTAAAAAAATATCACGACAGTCGGCCACTACTGGCACTCACGTGGATCGTGATCGGGTATTTCATCCCTTGGGCTTTTGAACCACGAATAACGCTGAGTATATACCACCGATATATGGTCATCCCCGGTATAGGACTACTTTTACTCTTCGGGTGGGGGATTGATCAGATAAAAATTCGATGGATCAAAGTACTCCTTGTTCTTTGTATCGTCCTACGGAGTGCATGGATATCTAGTCACTTTATTACGTCCCAAACTCCGTTTCGAAGCGCCTCTCGATCAGAAGAATTCTACTCAACGATCATGTCTCTCAAAAGTCATACCTCTTTCCCAGTTCTCATCGAGGTCACGGGGAACGATCAGTTTATACCAGCGGCGCTAT
>CAZQGM010000138.1:0-3603 GCA_964592885.1 uncultured Gammaproteobacteria bacterium | reverse complement strand
GTTATCTCCTTCAAGGTCGGGTGGCACCACTTTTTGAGCCCATCGAATTTGGCGTCGGGGATAAACTCCTCATTCGTGCTATCGCTCGAGCATACGATGTTCTAGACGCAGAAGTACTGACACTTTTTAAAAAAACGGGCGACTTAGGTATCACAGCACAGCAACTTGCAGAAGAAGAGACTGGGGTACGCCAAAGTCCGGTCAAGCAAGAAAAACTTCTCATGTTTGATACTGAGAAAACGCGTCATGATGTGACGGTACTCGAAGTCTTTGAAGGGTTTACGACGATCACGAAAATGGCAGGATCAGGGTCGCAGGATAAGAAAATTGAGATTTTATCCGAACTTTTTTCAAGCGGAAATCCTCTTGCGGCCAGATATCTCGCGCGGATCCCACTTGGAAAACTCCGGCTCGGGTTTTCGGATAAGACCGTCATTGATGCGTTTTCATGGATGAAAACGGGCGATAAATCACTACGTACTCCGCTTGAGGCGGCATACAATGTACGGCCAGATTTGGGATATATCGGGACCACGATGAAAAAAGAAGGCATCGAGGGACTTACTCATATCATCAGTGTCGTCGGTGCGCCGGTATTACCTGCTCTTTGTCAGCGGCTTCCTGGAGCAGATGACATGATCGAGAAAATGGGGGTTGTAGCAGTCGAACCGAAATACGATGGGGAGAGGGTGCAGATACACATCAGTAAAAATTACAATTCACAATTTTTAATTTCAAATGCACCTCAGGGAAACCACAATGAAATTTCAAATTTCAAATTTCAAATTTCAAATTCGATTGTGCGGGTGTTTAGTAGAAGCCTTGAGACGATCACGGAGATGTTTCCTGAAATACCAGAGCACCTTTCTGAAATACACGCAGACTCAGTGATCTTAGACGCTGAGGCGGTCGGATTTGACCCAAAAACTGGCAAGATCATCCCATTTCAGCAGACAATGAGTAGAAAACGAAAACACAATATTGCTGAAACGGCAAAAAGCGTGCCGATCCGATTTTTTGTCTTTGATATTCTCAATCACAACGGCCACGATCTTCTCCCCGAGCCACTTTCAAAGAGACGCGAACTACTCGAAACTGTCATCGGGACTGAAGGGCTTTTTTGTCTCTCTCCGCAGATGGTGACGAATGACGCTGAGGACATCCGTGTATACCACAAGAAACAAATAGCGTCAGGACTTGAGGGGGTGGTCGTCAAACAAGCGGAAGCTGTCTATTCGCCCGGGAGGACTGGATATACGTGGGTGAAATTTAAAGAAACAGAAGGAAATGCAGGAAAGCTCACTGATACGATCGATGGCGTCGTGATGGGATATTCAACCGGAGAAGGAAAGCGGACGGGATTTGGGATCGGAAAATTTCTCGTTGGTGTACTGAGAGGTGATCAGTTCGTAACGGTGACAAAAATCGGAACCGGCGTGTCTGATGAACTTCTCCAAACGCTTCAAAAACAGTTTCATCGTTTACGACGTGCCGAGAAACCCAATGAGTATGGAGATGTGGATAAGACGCTTATCCCTGATGTGTGGATAACCCCCTCTGTGGTGGTCGAAATAGCAGGGGATGATTTGACCGTATCATCAATACATTCGGCTGGGTATGCCATACGCTTTCCGAGGCTCGTAAAAGTGCGTGAGGATAAAAAACCGGAACAAGCTACGACGATTGAAGAGATCAAGACGATGTACGAGAATCAGTAGGACGTTCCTACCTAATCGGTAGGAGTCGCTCTTCCTTCTTTGCTTGTCCAAAAGAAGGAAGCTAAGAAACGACACCCCTGTGAGATTTTTCGTACGTCTCTACCTTCACTACAGCTATGAGACATCGTTATCTACCACAACGTTGGAAATGCATTAGGTTGATACCATTGCTACCCACGTCATGGGACGTTACTTCATAGCTTTCGTTTCAGTAAGACACGTATACGAAAAATCTCAGTGGGGGGGAATCATATATGAGTAGGAGTACTGGTTTATGACGTATTCTTATGCTTATGTTGCAATAAAAAATATCGTAGTGAAATATTTCTACGGGGACTGAAGCGGAACGGTCTTGTATTCACTACTTTGCTTTAAACAAGAGATGTCTATTTGAGAAATTGGGCTTCTATGCGATACAATACTCCTCGTATGGACGGGAAGATCCGATTGTCAGTCATCATCCCAGCACTAAATGAAGAGCGGTTTTTACCTCTCCTTCTTCAATCGTTAAGCGACCAAACATGTAAAAACTTCGAAGTGATTGTCGTGGATGGTGGATCTCAAGATAAGACGATAAAAGTCGCAGAAAAATTTATCGGAAAACTTCCATGTCTCACTATACTATCAACACACAAAGGTCTGTCTCACCAACGAAATTTTGGAGCGAAACACGCTCGTAGCTCATGGTTTGTATTTTCCGATGCAGATAATGTGTTTCTTCCCTATGCCATTGATCGCATCTATGGGTATGCAAAGAGAAAAAAACCGAGTCTTTTTACGGCATGGTCACGATCAGACTCAGAGGTGACAGCAGATGCACTAATTACGCTGTTTTCGAACATGGTGATTGAAGGTTTTATGGCGGCCAAAAAACAATTTGCCCCGGGACCGCTTATGGTAATCCAAAAGCATACATTTGAGCATGTGGGGGGATATAACGAACAGATTTCCTGGGGAGAGGATTACGAAATATCTAAGAGACTACAGGAGGCTGGATATCGAATGGATATACTACGTGAGACCCTGTATGTCTGGTCCCTGCGGCGCATGCGAAACGAAGGAAATCTCACGGTGCTTCGAAAATTTGCACTTGCCGGCGCGTATAATCTGCTTACCAACAAAGCATTTACGCGTATGCCTGGGTATGAAATGGGCGGACACCTCTATGGCACCAAGGAAAAGCGATCCTTTAAAGCAGAAGTGAGTAAGCTTCAAAAGCGCTTCGTCGCATCAGCGCGAGAGATATTTGGATGAGTTTTCCCTTCTTTCTTTGTATGCCCAAAAGAAAGAAGCAAAGAAACGGCACCCCAGTGAAATTTTTCAAACATATCTAACGAGACTCCAGTCGTGAGAAACCGTTCGGGTTTGTATAGTCGTGTTGTCACACGGAAGTCATGAAATCATACGGATTTGGGACGTAACTTCACGACTTTCGTTCTCGGAAGACTACGTTAGTGAAAAATCTCAGCGGGGTTTTAGAATGTAGTTTCTTACCTCAACACAACTCAACTTCATTGTCGCAAGGCTACGTTAACGAAATATTTCTATGGGGACTAAGGGAACGTTTCTGGAGTTCAGGGACTTTGTTTCGGAAAGACACGTAAATGAAAAATCTTAGGCGGGGGAAACTCAAAAAAAAACGATCTGAGGATTTGTTTATTTTACGGACATACCGTTGTCTTTGATTTAGCATCCCAGGCTTCGCCATTGACTCAAAAATCGCTAAGATGCTACCGTATAAGGTAAGGAATATTTATATTTCTCATTCGTCTGTCGTTAGCTGGGGCATACGTGGGCAAAGCCCGCCTACGCCAAAGGCTTCGGCGGACACAAGGGAGGTGACTTCAATTTATGGCAACAACAAAAGGTAATGAAAACATGATGG
>CAZQGM010000137.1:0-3626 GCA_964592885.1 uncultured Gammaproteobacteria bacterium | reverse complement strand
GAAAAGTCAATTCTATCTTCTCCCTATCTCCCCATCCAGATTCATCCTCTGACAAATCTGAGGATGTCGTTGATGGTGATGACCGCCATGAGTAGTAAAAGCACCATCATACCGATCTGATGGATGGTTCGCTCGATTTCTGGTCGTGTCTTTTTCCCCATTTTTTCTAAAACCACAAATAAGAGCCGTCCCCCATCGAGCGCTGGAAACGGCAGAACATTGAGGAGTGCTAGATTAAGAGACAAAATACTCATAAGCTCGAGCACTGCTTCCCATCCGTATTTCATCGCTTCGCCCGTCACTGATGCGATACCAATCGGTCCTGCTACTTCTTCAGATTTCACTCCTCGTCCAGTCACGAGACGAAAAACGAGATCTCCCATAGATTTGAGCATGGCGACAGACTTGGAGATCGTGATCGTCACGGCTTTTCCAGGGATTTCATACCAGGGATAGTGCTTCCGCTCAAGATTGGATACAGCGATTCCAAGTGCTCCTTGGCCAGCTGGTGGATCGACACGTGGAACCACCGTCACCCGAATCGACTCATCGCCACGACGAAGCGACAAAAAAACGTTTTGACCTGCGTGCGCTTTAATCGTCGTGACTAAGGTATCGGGCGTTTCTGGCCGCACCGTGAGATTCTGTCCATTTTGTACGACAAGGATTTCTGACACCACATCGCCAGTGCGGACACCAGCAAGAGCCGCTGGACTATCTGAGACAACTTTTTCCACATGAACTGTCTTCGTGGGTTCAATCACGCCGTTTATAAGAAGCACAGTCGTGATGCCTACCGCCAAAAGAAAGTTCATCGTGACGCCAGCAAGCAATATCGCCGCACGCTCGAGTTTTGTCCGTGCCCAGAAGTATTGTCCTATCTGTGCTTTTGACCCTTTTTTCACGATGGCTTCCTGCCGTTCGTCAGCGTCCTCTCCAGCGAGTCGCACAAATCCACCGATGGGAAGAAGGTTTAGTGTGTATTCGGTTGTACCTATTTTTTTTCCAAATAACCGAGGAGGCAAGCCAAATCCAAATTCATCTACCCGTACGCCGATGAGTCGTGCGACCGTATAGTGTCCAAGTTCATGGACAAATACGAGGATAGATAATATGAGGAGAAACGTCAGGGCAGTGAGAATCATAATCGAGTAGAAAGTTCATAAAGGTGTAAAGTTTATAAAGTACTCCTGTGACTTTACGAACTTTCTACTTTACAAACTTTATGAACTTCTTATACTTGCATCAATTCTGCTTCTTTCCGCTCGCCGATACCATCGACCTCGGCAATTACTTCATCTGTTAGCGCCTGGATCTGTTTTTCGCCGACTTTTTCTTGGTCTTCTGTGATTTCCGACGCTTCTTTGGCTTTTTTCACGTCTTTCATCGCTTCTTGGCGAACCTGTCGAACCATGATACGCCCGGCTTCGATTTTCGCTTTAGCAAGCTTCACGTATTCTTCGCGCTGCTCTTGGCTCATCGGAGGAATCGTGATACGGATAATCTCGCCATCAGACACCGGAGATAGTCCTGAATTTGCTGATTGGATCCCCTTTATGATGTCTTCCCGAGTCGTTGGATCAAATGGGGTAATGACAATCGTTTTAGAATCAGGCACGCCAATTGTGGCCATCTCAAGAAGCTTCAGGTGCTGTGTCCCTTCGTAGGCAGTCACGACGATATTTTCAACTAACCCGGCTGTCGCCCGGCCGCTTCGCACTGAAGACAAATCGCCCCTCGTGATTTCTACGCATTTGCGCATTTTATCTTGCGCTTGAGAAAGGATGGTTTGGATCATATGCGTCCATTATAAAATGGACATGGGACAAATAGCAAAGGGTCCGTTCACGAATTACGTCTTCGTAATTTGTGAATACGGCCCTTTATGTCGCAACTTTCAATATGTATATGTCAATCGTATTGATGAGTGCGACCAAAGAGTACGAAGAAGACAGTGAGAAAATAGGAACAGAGTCCGCGGTTGCAGACATAAACAGCATCAAACAGTGCGATTTCTATCTCAAAATACAACAAGCCCACCTTTTTTCAGGTGGGCTTGAATCTAAAATCAATGTGAATGGGTCCCGCATCCGCGGGATGACCACTGTTTTATTCACCAAGCGACATGCGGACGAATTTACCAATCGTGATATTCTCACCAACCTTGGCAATCGTGAGCTTCATGAGTGCATCGATGGTAAGCTTGGAATCCCGGATATATGGTGAGGCTAAAAGTTCCTCAACGTTTTTTGGATTCATGGCTGCAATCTGGAGAGCAAGCTCATGTGTGAGCTTTTTGAACTCATCGTTGCGAGCTACATAATCCGTCTCGGCAAATACTTCTACAAGTACGCCGACTTTGCCCGCATGGACATAGCTTTCCATGATACCTGCTCCGGTCTCGCGATCAGATTTCTTTGATGCTTTCTGGATACCACGATCTACGAGAAGCTTTTTAGCTTTTTCGTAATCTCCGGCTGCATCATCAAGTGCTTGCCGACAATCGGATACACCTGCTGAGGTCTCTTCTCGGAGCTTTTTAAGTAAATCGAGTGAAAAATTCATAAATCTCTCCTTTTAAAAATGGACATGGGACAAATAACAAATAGCGCGCGTTATTTATCCTCTTTTTTTGCCACTTTTTTCGCTGCTGGTTTTTTCGCTTTTGCGGGTGCTACTGCGACGACTTCAGGCGCAACTACAGTCTCAACCACTGTGGCTGGAACTGCAACTTCTTCTGCTTCTTCCGTCGTGAGTTTGACGTCTTGACCAGTGATCACTTCATCAGTCGCCTCGCGGATTTTTTCTTCCTCGGACTTGACGACTTTTTTGACTTCCTTTGGCTCAGGCTTTTTTTCTGCCGTCACTTCGGGTTGATTTCGTTTGAACGCCTCTTTACCTGCTTGGTATGCATCGGCAACCGCGGTCATAAGGATTGAGATCGCGCCAACAGCATCATCATTGGATGGAATGGCATATGTAATTGGTGACGGATCAGCATTGGTATCGACGACTGCCACGATTGGCATTTCAAGCTTCGTTCCTTCTCGAACTGCGGCGACCTCTTTTTTGACATCAATGACAAACATCGCAGCTGGAGGCGTATTGAGTGTCAGTACCCCTGCATAAAATGTCTTGATACGAGCCAAATAGCGACTCATTTTCACCTGTTCATGTTTTGGAAATTTTTTCCATGCACCAGATGCTTCATCGTCAGTCATGCGGATGATTTTCTGGATATTTTTGTGGATTCCTTCCCAGTTGGTCAAAAATCCGCCAATCCAGCGCTCAACCATATATGGTGCACTGACACGTTTGGCCTCAAGTTCAACGATGGCCTTTGCTTGGCGTTTGGTCGATACGAATACGATTTCTTTTCCGGATCCAACGAGCTCAGTAATGTAGTTGCAGGCGGCATCAAGGCCGTCTTTTGTTTTGGTCAAATCAATGATATGAATCCCATCTTTCTCAGCGTAAATGAATTTCGCTGCTTTCGGGTGCCAGCGCTCTGATTTGTGACCAAAATGACAACCTGCTTCAAACAGTGCCTGTAGTGTGACGTCTGCCATAATAAAAATGTACAATTTTTAATTTCTAATTTAAAAACGAAAAAGAAAACGGATGTT
>CAZQGM010000136.1:0-3661 GCA_964592885.1 uncultured Gammaproteobacteria bacterium | reverse complement strand
TAAGAAACCCTACAACCCCAGAGAGTATTTTGGCGATTTGATTTCCTGCATCCTGAGCACTTCCGAGCGACCCAACATTTTCATTGATTTTTCCAAATCCCAAGCCCCCGATAGAATCATTGAGCTTAATTTCCTCTGCTGCTTGTGCAAGAAGTGTCATCATAACGATGCTCCAGGTCCGTATAGTTTTGGTTGAAGAATAAATGTCGCATCTCCAAAAAGTACCGCTCCGAGCGCAGCTGCTATAGCAAATGACGCGACAAGGATGACGAGTCCTATAAGAGAATATTGGATGCGGTTCCATGCAGCTGTCACTGCCTTCGCATCACCTGCAGCTGACATGTATTGAAATCCAGCAACGATAAGATTAATGAATGCCATCACTCCAGCACCGACAAACACAAGTCGGAGGATGTTGGTAAAAAACACGACGACCCCAGATCCAGGGTCATTAAAGTTTCCATATCCACCCTCAAGAGGGTTTGGCACGGTGCCGATTACCTCAGCAACCCCGTCAGCGGCATATATTTTTGTGATAAATATGGTAAGTAGATTCATGTATTCTCTAGTTTAGAGCAATTTTATCCCCGTGATTTGACTGATAATTTGAACAATCCAATAGGCTCCAAAGACAAGAAGTACCCCGATAAATGCACTCGTAAGCGCTCCTTGGGCTTTTTGCATGGCTTTAGAATCCCCGGAACCTGCCGCTACTATAAACTGAAATCCACCGAAAATCAATAAAACAAGCAAAATGAGCCCGGCAAATGTTAGTGCGTTTTTGACGATAACTGATGTCAGTGACCCGATGGTCGTGAACGACGGCTTAACAACATCCTGAAGATTGACGTCTCCCGGATAGGACTGAGCGAATATCTGATTCATACGTGTATATAAGTGTAGAAGATCGCGATTGGACGTGTCAAACGGAATTTGATCGTACGGTATTAACCTGATATAGTCCACATACAATGAGACACTCAGAACAAGAACTAGTAAAAGAGCTCCTTGTACGCAATGAGCACGCGCTTTCGGAATTTTGGAAGACGTACGCGCCTAAAATACGTCGCCATGTCCTGAACCACGTGGCAGATACCTCCGATGCTGAAGAAATCGTCCAAATCACATTTATAGCATTTTTCGATGCACTCCGTGATTTTACTGGAGGATCCACGCTTTCTACCTATTTATTCGGCATCTGTCGCCATAAAATTACTGATTATTATAGGAAAAAACATCTCAAAGAATATCTTTTTTCACGAATCCCTGGGCTTGAAGACTTGATAGGGACGGGCATAGATCCATCGGAACACGCAGAACAAATATTTTTGCGAGATAAGATTCGACAGGTGTTCGAGTCTATCTTGCCTCGTCACGCACGAATCCTTCGGGCAAAATATGTAGAAGGGCGAACGATTGATGAAATCGCCAAAGAATCATCAGTATCAGTGAAAACTGCAGAATCCCTCCTTTTTCGTGCTCGTCAGTCATTTATGAGTGTTTTTGGAAAATGATATGGCAATACGTACTCTACCCCACGATCCCACCTACGAGAAAATTGCGGAAGCGTGGCGTCAGACCATGGACCCTCAGCCTACAGACATTGGTATGTTGACACCGATATATAAAAAAATCGCATGGGTGACAAAGAGGTATCCAATATATTGCATTTTGCTTCTTTCAAGCATTGGAATTTTTGGATTGTATTTAATTTTTCGGGGAAATATCACTGCAGTAGCCTCATTTCTTCAACGGGGATTTTAAATTGCCATATTGGTCTATTCGAATGAATTAGTCGTGCGTAGCCGACAAATGGAACAGGGTAGTGATATATGGTTGATTGGATAATTTCTGTCATAGTCCTTAGGAAGGTTTTTGTCAGACGAATAATTGGGCTCATTGTGAGTCCATATCAGACATGCCGACAAATCGCTGCAACAGGGAACATATGGGAAAGTGTATATATCGCACTTCTACTAGCCGTGTATTTCAGTGTGGCAGTCATCGTAAAAAACGATTCCTTCAGGCCGTTTCTTCTAACGCGACAGTTTGTCTCACTTGCAGTGGTTATCGCTATCAGTACGTACGGAGTGGCTAGGTTAACCCATACTTTTGGCAGACTATTTGGTGGAATTGGAGAATTTCGTCCATATGCACTACTGTGGCTATACTCACTGATTCCTACCGTTGGGTGGTTTCTTTTTACATCGATCCTCTATATAGTCTTGCCTCCTCCGAGGACCGTACGAATAGAAGGTATGCTTGCGAGCATGGTGTTCTTAGGAATTTCCATCGGATTTTTATGTTGGAAAGCAATTCTCATTTTTTTATCACTGCGATTTGGACTAAAACTCACTGCGGTTAAAATTATCGGGGTATGGATTCTTATGACTCCAATCGTTATTGGATATAGCATCGCGATGTATAAACTGAATATTTTTGTCGTACCTTTTTTATAAACCCTTATGAATATACGTCTGTGTAAAACTGTAAAAGAGCGAAGAAATGCAATAGAAGCCGCCACCAACATGTCATTTGTCTCTGTGGGATCATCGTCTCTTGATGAAGATGCGATGGCCAAGCGTCACTGTGAAAATATGATTGGAACGATTCAAATTCCCCTTGGTGTGGCTGGTCCAGCGAGAATACACACATTCTTTTCTTCAACGGGATCAGTGACTACTGACGCAGATCTTCTTTTGCCACTAGCAACGACAGAGGCAGCACTTGTAGCATCCGTATCTCGTGGGTGCAAAGCACTATCAGAAAGTGGTGGAGCTGTCGTTGATATAGAGGATGCTGGAGCGACACGTGGACCAGTATTCCAAGTGTCGTCTATAGAAGAAGGAAAAAAACTTTCCGAATTTTGCCAGAGTCATTTTTTGGATCTAAAGAAGGTTGCTGAGGGCACGTCACATCATCTTGAGCTTCGTTCATGGAAATTGGATGGGGTTGGTCCATATAGATATATACGGTTTGTGTTTGGAACCGGTGAGGCGATGGGTCTAAATATGGTGACGATCGCATCTGACCGTATCGTTCGATATATTGAAGAGCAGATAGGCACACACTGCATTGCCGTATCAGGAAACTATTGTGTCGATAAAAAAGCATCATGGATGAATGTCATCGAACACCGAGGACATCCCCTTCGTGCTGAGGTAGTTTTATCTCATGAGGTGATGGAGCGTGTTCTCAAAATAACACCTGAGGCAATGTTTGAGACATGGATCAGTAAGTGCATGGTCGGAAGTGCACTGACTGGGAGCATTGGATACAACGCTCAGATGGCAAATATCCTTGCTGCGATATATATCGCGACGGGTCAGGACCCAGCACATGTCACCGAAGGATCAACAGGCTTTACTACGACAAAAATACTACCGGCACTGTCGGGGGAGGATGCTAGGGCGACACGGCTTGCCGTCAGTGTCTATCTACCGGATTGCATGATCGGGACAGTTGGAGGCGGCACATCGTTACCGACACAAAAAGAAGCGTTACAACTGATCGCATCGGGATTTAAAACACAAGACATCTTATCGACGGATCAGCTGGGGGCAGCGATTGCGGTCGGAATACTGGCGGGAGAGATATCGCTCCTTGCGTCGCTTTCTGAGGGGACCTTGGCACGTGCACATGCAGATCTTGCTAGGGGGAA
>CAZQGM010000135.1:0-3672 GCA_964592885.1 uncultured Gammaproteobacteria bacterium | reverse complement strand
GGGAGGTCACTGTGACATCTTGGTAGCTTGTGTCTGGTGGAAGCACGATATCACCATATGCAGGCTGGGCGCTTGGGTTTTCGAGATGATAATTGAGTCGGGCCGTAAAGAGCTGGGATGATCCAAATGCAAGCGATATGCCCCCCGCCGGAATACTGCAAATTGACCAAAGGAGCATGGTTTCATTTTCACTTTTCGGAGAGCTATATGCTAACTTCCCGATTTCGGGAGATACGGATAGCCTGACTGTATACTGTCCAATCGCTTCGTCAGAGCCTGGGCTTGGAATTTTGACTTCCCAGATTTTTCCTATTTTTTTCGCAATCGATCCGTCCATGTAGCGCAGGCTAAACGACGTTTTTTTCCCAAGTCCTACTGGGTGGATTTTTACGGGTACCGTGATCGTCGTTTTTCCATTTCGAGATACGATGACTGGAGTGAGGCTTTCTTTCTCGTCATATGCCGTCACATTTGAGATAGTTTCACTTGAGACCGTGATGGTAAATTGGCGAGGGTAATATGACCCCTGCATATTCGTAATCGTCACCGTGTCGCGTACGGTCGTTTGCCCGCTTCCATCTATTTCATAGATGAGGCTATGGTCAGCGATAAAGTCGCTTGCGGCAGCAGCGCTGGGGTGCCACAGGCAGAGTCCGAGTGTGATCAGAATAACGGCTCCACAGACATTTCGAATCCAGGTATTCATACAAAATTACGAAAGAAACGGTCCAGTCACTGATGACGGGTGTGTTTTGATGGTGGCAACTGTGCCCTCTGCAACGATTGTGCCGCCCGCGTCTCCACCGCCCGGACCCATATCGATAATCCAATCAGCATTTTGGATGATATCAGTATTATGCTCGATGACGATAACGGTATTTCCATTTTCGGTAAATCGAGAGAGCACAGAGAGCAGTCGCTCTAGATCAGCAAAATGGAGACCAGTCGTGGGCTCGTCGAGTATGTAGATACTGTGTCCTGTCGACCGTCTGGCCAGTTCTGTCGCGAGTTTGACACGTTGGGCCTCTCCACCTGAAAGTGTCACTGCTGATTGTCCAAGGCGCATATATCCCAGTCCGACCTCCTGGAGTGTTCGTACTTTATCAAAAATGGTGCTGTGGCTTTTGAAAAACTCGACTGATTCATCGATGGTCATCGCAAGCACTTCGGCTATCGATTTTCCTTTGTACTGTACGTCAAGTGTTTCGGCGTTGTAACGTGTCCCGCCACAGACGTCACAGGTGACAAAAACGTCAGATAAAAATTGCATTTCTATGCGCTTTTGCCCCTCTCCTTCGCACGCTTCACACCTTCCCCCTTTGACATTGAAAGAAAATCGTCCGCTTTGGTACCCACGACTTTTAGACTCTGGAAGCATAGCAAATAGCTCCCTAACGGGTGTCATGAGCCCAGTGTATGTGGCAGGGTTACTTCTTGGAGTCCGCCCAATCGGTGACTGATCGATAAGGATGACTTTGTTTATCTCCTCGATACCCGTTAGACCTGTATAGGGTCCTGGCTTTGCTTTAGACATCGGGACGAGCGACCGTTCAAGACCGGGATATAGGGTATCGACGATAAGAGACGATTTTCCGGATCCTGATACACCGGTGATACAGCTGAATTTTCCGATGGGAATCCGTAGTGTCACGGATTTGAGGTTATTGAGTGTTGCGCCAGTGAGTGTCAGAAATTTCGTTTTTGTGTCGACAGGTGCGATTGTATGGCGTGTGATAGCTTTTTTCCCCGAAAGATACTGTCCTGTGAGTGATTTTTTATCTTTGGTCAGTGTGGACGGTGTCCCTGCTGCGACCAAGGTTCCCCCGTATTCTCCAGCTCCTGGTCCGAAGTCGAGGATCCAGTCGCTCTCCTCCATCATCTCACGGTCGTGCTCAACCACAATCACCGTATTATCTAGATCTCGGAGGCGCTTCAGTGTATCGATAAGGCGTGTATTGTCTCGTTGGTGTAGTCCTATGGACGGTTCATCAAGGACGTATAATACGCCGGAAAGTCCAGATCCTATCTGTGATGCAAGTCGTATGCGCTGTGCTTCCCCACCAGAAAGTGATCCGGATTGGCGACCAAGCGTGAGATATTCAAGTCCGACATCGATAAGAAATGTCGAACGACTCGTGAGCTCTTTGACGATAAGGTTTCCGACGGTGCGCTCCATGGTTGATCTGTCAGAATCAGGCTTGATTATGCTTTGGATGAACTCGTGAAACAACGTGATAGAAAGCTGGGTCACATCAAAAATAGTTTTGTCGTCAATGGTGACCGTGAGCGCCTCTGGTTTAAGTCGTTTTCCTTCACATGAGGTACAGATTTCTTCGGTCATGTACTTTTCGATCTCTTCGCGGACCCATGCAGATTCGGTCTCTTTATATCTCCGAAGCAGTTCATTTGCTATACCTGGAAACGTCTCTTGGATGACTGTCTCGGCACCAAAACGATTCGTTCCTTTGACCTCGTATACACGATCACCCGTCCCATGCATCAGGATATGTCGTTTCTCTTTTGAAAGCTCACCGATCGGGATCTTGATATCTATATCATTTGCCTCAGCTGCCTGGATGACCGTACGAGAGAACCACGAATCGTGACTAAATGTTTTAGAAAACGGGATGATGCCGCCCTCCATAACCGACAGTGTTGGAGCAAATACAAGGCGCACATCTATGGCTCTGATCGTCCCAAGTCCGTTACATGTCTCGCAGGCTCCGTGTGGGGAATTGAATGAAAAAAGCCTGGGTTCGATATCTGGAAGCGATATACCACAGTCGGGACACGAAAAATGTTCCGAATACGTCATGTCATCAGTGTTTTTTGGCTTTTCCGGCATGGAAAAAGCGGTATCTTGTACGATTGCTGCTGTCGCAAATCCGTTTGAGAGACTCAGGGACTGTTCGATACCTGAAAGGAGGCGTGACCGCAGTTCACTTCTTGAGACCTCGTCACGCATGATGACTTTTGCTACAGCGATGCGGTCTATGACTGCGTCAATCGAGTGGCGGTTTGTCTTGATAAGACTGATATCTTCATCTAAATCATAGTAATTTTTGTCGACACGCACGTATCGAAACCCCTTTGCCTTGAGATTTCGAAATAGCCCACCGTACTCGCCTTTTCGATCCCGAACGACAGGAGATAGGAGAAATAGAAACGTTGACGCTGACCCTGAGAGACGACCATCCAAGTTCTGAAGCATCCGGTCGGCGATCTGAGGCGCTGAGAGTCGCGCTATCTCGCGGTGACAGGTAGGACAGTGTGGGTGTCCGATGCGGGCAAAGAGAAGCCGTAGATAATCATAGATCTCTGTGATGGTCCCGACAGTCGAACGTGGATTATGTGATGCAGATTTTTGATCAATCGAAATTGCCGGAGAGAGCCCATCGATGCGATCCACATCGGGTTTATCCATAATCCCTAAAAACTGACGGGCGTAGGAAGAGAGGGATTCGACATACCGGCGTTGCCCTTCTGCGTAGATCGTATCAAACGCCATGGATGATTTTCCTGACCCTGATACGCCCGTAAAGACAGTGAGCGAATTTTTCGGCACGGTCAGGGAGACATTTTTGAGGTTATGTACCCGTGCGCCGGTGACGATGATAGATTTTCGAGCATCTGTGGCTGTCATACTTTTAGTAAATTACGAATTACGAGTTT
>CAZQGM010000134.1:0-3712 GCA_964592885.1 uncultured Gammaproteobacteria bacterium | reverse complement strand
TCCAACTCAAACTTCGTGATATCCATCTTCATGATTAATATTTGTGATAAATATGGATCCCCGACTAGATCGGGGATGACACCTATTGTCATTCCCGCGGAGGCGGGAATCTAGCTCATCATCCATGTATCAAAAAAATCCCCGCTTGGGATAGACGCATGTGTCTATCCGTCACGGGGATTTTCATTTATATAGTTTCATATTTTATTCTCCTACCTGCATTTTTTATGAAGTCAACCATGTTGACTGCATGAATGAGTGCAGGTGGGTGGATATTAGAGTTGGTTGAATGGCTGTTAAATGTATAAAAAAGTAACGATAAATAAGTGCTAAATAGAAAAGAAAGAAAAACCCTTTTTTAGTTGATACGGTGATCCGTATCGCAAATAACAATATCGGAGCTGAGAAAGAATCCCAGCTCCTTGAGTAATTAATTGGCTATTTCTGTTTTGTCGTATTCCCGCCTTTTTTCTTTTTCTTTTTATTTTTTCCTCCCGATTGAGGGGGTGGTGTGGTGGAAACTACATCCTCATCACCATCGTAATGTAGAAAATTCGTTTTTTGTAAAAGGTTATTCATTATTCGGCTCCTTACTCGCCAATGGATTTGTCCTTACGGACTTGGCAAAACGGGTAGAAAATATTCTACCAATATTGCCGTCCGTAAAGACAAACGCCAACTTTCATCGTATGAAACTATATGTAAATGTGCTCTACTCTCGTCACTTCTTCACTTCGCATTCGATACGCGCAAGGACATCACTAGCGTATGATGCAATGTCTGTTTGTGACTCGTAGGTTTCAAGTTCTATCATGAGATCCGCGCCCGCATCATAGGCCTCCTCCATAGAGGAATACCATGATGCTTGGCGTTTTAGAGATTGTTCAGGGTAACTATGTGGCATACAGTACATATATTTTCCATTAAAAAACCCCTCATCTTTGAGGGGTCATTTGGTGCTTCTTTTTTTGTATTTTTGTCTACATATCCACCAAATGACCGCCCGTCCGAAGGAGGGTAATCGTGACAAACTGGTGAATACAATTTTGCATCATATGTTACTACATTGTAACGTCTATGCTCTCCTTGTCAAGAGTGATATTCAAACCGTACAATCAACATAGTCTTGAAAGTACCAAGATCCCGCGTCAGATGCGGCTGAAGCAAATTCCAATTAACAATGCGACAGATTATATCATCTTGATGATAATGAGTTATTTTTATTTTGTTTGTTTCTTGGTATTTGAAAATTGGTAATTAGTCGAAAGGATATAAGTATGCGCACACTGATCATTGACACAGTTTCAAAAATTGGAGAGAAAATCACGATCGAAGGGTGGGTTCATAGTAGGCGAGATCACGGGAAGATTATGTTTCTTGATCTTCGAGATCGGACAGGACTTATACAGGTCGTATCGGTCAAGTCACTTTGTGATGTACACCCTGAAGATTGTGTAGCGGTTACGGGCACAGTAAAGGCGCGTCCAGCCACTATGGTCAACCCAAAGCTCGCGACAGGCACCATAGAGATGGATGTCGAGGAAATCAATGTGTATAGCAAAGCTGCTGAATTGCCGTTTCCGCTCGATAGCGATGGACGGGAGATCAGCGAAGAAGTTCGACTCAAATATCGATATCTGGATCTTCGTCGTGAACGATTGCAGCATAACATTCGACAGCGCTCCACCATGGTCGACAGCATGCGTCAATACCTATTTCGAAACGGTTTTACTGAGATAGAGACACCGATGCTTACGAAGTCTACGCCAGAAGGATCGCGAGATTTTCTCGTACCATCACGACTTCAGCCAGGGAAATTCTATGCACTTCCACAAAGTCCCCAACAATATAAGCAACTTCTGATGGTCGCAGGTTTTGAACGATACTTCCAGATCGCACGCTGTATGCGTGACGAGGATCTTCGAGCAGATCGAGGATTTGAGCATACGCAGCTTGATATCGAAATGAGTTTCGTCAAACGCGAAGACGTCATGGCGATGATCGAAGGACTGACGATTGAAGTGATCGAAAAACTGGGGGGTACGATCCTCAAGAAACCTTTTCCAGTCATAACCTACAAAGAAGCGATGGAGAAATATGGTGCAGATAAATTTGATATGCGCACTCCCGAAGAAAAAGCAGCTGGCGTACATGCATTTGCGTGGGTAGTCGATTTCCCATTTTTTGAAAAAGATAAGAATGGAAACTGGACATATACCCATAACCCATTCTCTGACATCCGAGAAGATCAAAAAAAAGCATTTATGGATGGACAAGTCGAAGGAATCATGACAAGTCAGTATGATCTTGTGTGGAACGGATTTGAAGCAGGCGGTGGTAGCATCCGCAATTCCGACCCGACGATTCTTGAGAAAGTATTTGAGGTGCTTGGCCACGGAAAAGAGAAAATCGAGGGACAGTTTGGTCACATGTTGAAAGCATTTTCTTTTGGCGCCCCCCCACATGGTGGAATTGCCCTTGGGATCGACCGGTTTATGATGTGTATAAATGGCGAAACATCCATCAAGGAAGTGCAAGCATTCCCGCAGACATCCAGTGGTACTACGAGTGTCATGGAAGCACCAGCAAGTCTTGAGCCAGAGCAACTTGCGGAACTTGGCATTTCAGTCCTGCCACCAAAAAAGAAATAAGAGTACTTACGAAATTACAGCAATGACGATAATTACGAATTAAAAAGATATTTGTACGCCAAAATAGGTATGGATATTATTCATTCGTAATTCGTAATTTTATGCCAAGGAAGAAAAAACAGCCCATCCATTGGTTACTTGCCTCTTGGTGGCAGGTCGCACTATTTGTCGTTCTTTTCGTGCTGGTAGCGCTGTATCCCGGCCAAAACCCGCTCGTAGCTGAGATGTTGGCTTCTCCGACACATGATGTTTTCGGTGGACAAGCAATCCCAGAGCCGCCCATGCATCCGTATCCAGAGCCACAGACACCCACAGTGCCAGGGGATGAAATAAGTGCTACAAGCGCGATCATCCTCGATCCAGATGCGATGGTCTATTTATACAAGCGAAATGATCAATTGCGCCTTTCTCCCGCTTCGACGACAAAGATTCTGACAGCACTTGTGTCTCTAGATCAGTACAAACTAGATGATGTCTTGACAGTCAATAAATCACTTGAGGATGGTAGTCAGGTCATGGGGCTCGTCACTGGAGAGCGGATGACCGTAGAAAATCTTCTATACGGTGCGCTTATCCATTCGGGAAACGATGCAGCATTTACTCTCGCAGAGAACTATCCAGGCGGACTTCCGGCGTTTGTGAGTGCAATGAACCGTAAAGCCAAGGAACTCCATTTGACGGAAAGTAATTTCACAAATCCTGCAGGCTTTGAAGACCCTGCCCATAAGATGACCGCACATGATTTGACTCTACTCGCGCTTGCTGCACTGCAAAATAAAATAGTGATGAAAATGGTGGCTATCCCATCGATTACGATTTCTGATGTCACTCACACCTATTTCCACAAATTGACAAACGTCAATCAGCTTCTTGGTAAAATTCCGGGTGTAGCCGGAATCAAAACTGGTTGGACAGAGGAGGCAGGAGAAAACCTTGTGACACTTGTCGAGCGAGGTGGACGCCGTTTGATCATTGTCGTCCTTCACAGTAAAGACCGATTTGGAGATACGACCAATCTCATCTCGTGGGTATTTAGCAACTTCAGATGGATCAATCTCACG
>CAZQGM010000133.1:0-3721 GCA_964592885.1 uncultured Gammaproteobacteria bacterium | reverse complement strand
ACGACTGATGTGAGATCACATTTCACCCGCTCATATGTGCTCCCGCCTTTCAGTTTTTGAAGCACACAGTATTTCATGATGCTTTTCTGGAAATTGCATGCTTTGAGACGCACATCCGAAAAGTCGAGATTATTGAGCTTGCTTCCGGGGAAACTACAGTTGGTAAACGACGTCCCATCAAATAGAATCGATGACAGATCACAGTCAGTGAATATGCAGTTTTTAAATGACGTAAATCGCAAATTCACCGCGCTAAACGTGCAGTGGAGAAACTGACAGTCCTCATAGTCCTCCCCTTTCAGTTCATCACCGATAAATGTTGTGTCTTTGTATTCCATACGAACTATACGCTTCAGGATCTCCCCAAATCTGTCATCCTGTGGACAGCGAAGGATCTTTTCGCCAATTACCCTCGAATCCATATCCCTCCACTATTGGTGGATGAAGAATCACGTGTCTCTCACGTATTTTTCATGTGTCCCTCATGTGTGATTCATGTGTGTTTTGCTTCTGTAATCCGTCTGATAGCCGTCACAAATGCCGCGGTTCGGAGATTCACATTGAGTTCTTTGGATGCATCCCAGATTGCGTCAACTGCATCGTTCATTTTCGCTTTTAATTTTCGGTTGACCTGCACCTTTGTCCAGTGCTGACCTTTGAGATTCTGCATCCACTCAAAGCATGAGACGGTCACGCCGCCACTATTAGCAAGCACATCCGGGATGACCGTGATTTTTCGTTTGAAAAGTATCGGATCAGCCTCTGCGGCAATTGGTCCGTTTGCCATTTCAAGGATCACGGATGCCTTGATTTTGTCCGCATTTGCTGCTGTGATCACATTCTCAAGAGCTGAGGGGACGAGAATATCGACAGGTAACCGGAGCAGCTCTTCATTCGTAACTATTTTTCCTTTTTTCACATCACAGACAGACCCATCGCAGTAACATCCAGCAAGCTTCCCCGACTTTTCCTTACACTTCAGTGTCTGGACTGGATCAAGCCCCTCTGGGACGTATATACCGCCTTTGCTGTCTGACACAGCGACAACTGTGAATCCCTGCTCATGAAGAAATTTCGCGACGTTGTATCCCACATTCCCAAATCCTTGTACAGCCACTGTTAGTTTCTTCGATTCTTGTTTCTTGTTTCTTGTTTCTTGTGCCTTCTTTGCAAGCACCGCTTGCAACACATACAGTCCTCCCAGTCCTGTCGCCTCTTCTCGCCCTTCACTTCCCCCATCTTTAATCAATTTCCCCGTAAATGTTCCTCGAAGTGTCTTTTTTGCGCCCTGTTTAAAAATTTCGAATTTCGAATTTCGAATTTTGTAATTGATGTATTCATCGCTCATCCACCCCATGATTTGCCCAGTCGTATTCACATCCGGTGCTGGTACATCTTTGTCCGGTCCGATGACATCAGCAATAGCCCGTGCATATCCACGAGAAAGTCGCTCTAGCTCTTTTGCTGATAGTGTTTTTGGATCGACGATCACTCCTCCTTTTCCCCCACCGAGTGGAAGATCTGCAACAGCACATTTCATCGCCATCCAAAACGAAAGAGCCTTCACTTCATCGATAGATACCTGTGGATGAAACCGAATGCCTCCCTTGTAGGGACCTTTATAATTGTTGTATTGCACGCGGTATCCATCAAAAAATTTCAAAGTCCCATCATCCATTTTTACTGGGACAGTGACATTCACTTGGCGTTGGGGATTTCGAAGAACATCTACTGTCTCAAGGGCTTTTTGATCATTTTTTTTCGAAGATTTTTGAAGTGCTTTTGCTGCTGTAGATAGCTGCGTCATGGCTGACGCATATGGGTTGATTGTGGACATATATCCCCCTTCTTTACTAGTATCTGAGCAGGTACTATTTTATTACTCAATTCATGCCAATTATATTGCTATACATAGATATTTTAATTCGCGTTTATCACATATCGTTTCAACTATTCCCGCATTTTTCCTTCATATTCTCCGCACCCGTGGATTGGTAAGTTCCAAGCATCAAGTACCAATTTACCAAACGTTTTTGGAATTAAATTTTTTAAAAATTTGAACTTGTTTGGATCTTGAAATTTGGTGCTTGGAATTTTTTTTAATAGTATGCATCTTTCTTCATCTGTTCCGGCGGGACTCCTAGAACTTTTAACCCTTCTTCTACTTCTTTAATCATCTGATTATTTCCACATAGATACCAATCATAATCCTGCCTATTAGCTTTCGCAAATTCTAAGACGTGTTCTGTCACATGTCCCCGATCCCCTGCCCAATCCTCTTTCGGTTGCGATAAGACAATCGAATACTGAAACTCAGTAGACTTTTCTACTCCGTCTTCCGTCTTCAGTCCTCTGTCCTCTGTCAACTTTTCCAGCTCTTCTTGGAGATATATATCTTCCTCATGCCGCAGTCCCCAAAATAGATGAATCTTCTTTTTTTCTGTCATCCCCGATCCAGTCGGGGATCCATTCTCCCCTGTTGTTGTTGTTGCTTGCCCAGAATCCAACGTTTTGCTATGAGCTGAGAATTCTTTCTGTAACATACTTCGAAACGGCGCTATTCCCGTTCCTGTGGCTATAAATATAGAAGGCCGTGTACTGCCCTCTATGGCCCCGAATTTCCCGAGGGGGGCAAGTATATCGGCGGATGCCCCTTCCTCTAGTCCCAAAAAGTACTGTGATCCCGGACCCCCAGGATGAGTATCAACGAGCAGATCAAATGATGTTCTATCTTCGGACCATCCCGCAAATGAGTAACTGCGGCGAATCGATGGGGAAATGATAAATGTCGCAAACTGCCCCGGAGTGTACTCGAGACTATGTCCATCAAAGAGTCGAAAAGTCAAAAGAAGTACATGGGATGTGAGAGACGTTTTATGCAAAAGAGTTACTGACCGCTTTAATTCTACAGACATATTTCCCATTATAACGCTTTATGGTGATCTATCAATTCAGAGTATCCTACTCATCCCTCACGTGTCTCTCACGTGTTCATCACGTGGTACTTACGTGGTATTCATGTGTTCCTCATGTGGCTAAGAAGCGTTCCACATCGATCGCTGCCATCGCACCCTGTCCTGCAGCGACGACACCTTGTCGATAGCGACTATCCACACAATCACCTGCCGCAAATATCCCGGGGACACTCGTCTGGGTCAGTGCGATTTCATGAAGCGCTACGATTTGTGATACATCTGTTGCACCCGCGGTAAGAGGAGAATTGTGGATATCGTGCTTCGCCATTTTTGTGATGATATACCCTGCTTTATCCATAGCCACGACACCCTGCAAAAAACCCGTAGATGGTGTATGCCCGATCGCGACAAATGCCCCTCCGATCGGGAGTGTCATGACGTCACCTGTCACCGTATCTTTGAGTTTCACACCCTGGAGTCCGACTTCGCCCGTAAATTCTTCTACTGTTTTATTGGTGAGAAACTCGATTTTTGGATCCTTCTTTGCTTTATCAAGCATGATTTTACTTGCGCGAAATTCATCTCGACGATGAATAATGGTCACTTTTGAGGCAAATTTAGTGAGATACGTCGCTTCTTCCATTGCTGTATCCCCGCCCCCAAATACAGCAATCTCTCGGTTTTTAAAGAAAAATCCATCGCAGGTGGCACAGTAGCTGATCCCCTTGCCGCGATAGGTCTCTTCTGAAGGGATGCCGAGGCGTTTTGCTGATGCACCTGTTGCGACAATCACCGACCGCGTTTGA
>CAZQGM010000132.1:0-3761 GCA_964592885.1 uncultured Gammaproteobacteria bacterium | reverse complement strand
ATGACTAATATAAGTCCTAGATAATTCATAGCATTCGTATTTGATAGAAATAATGATGTCTATGTTTCGAAACACACCATCCTATCGTGCAAAAAAAATAATTGCATATGTGATATGCAAGAATTGTAGGAGTATATCAAATTTTTATAAGATCAAACAGTAGGAGATTTATATGTGTACTTTTTTGGGTATACTTATGAGTATATATACAGGTTTTACTCCTCAATATATATGTGTACGTAAAAAGACTCCGGAGGAAGTGGAAAAAACGCTAATTAGTTCGCCGACATGATTGTATTATGGGGCATGCTTGGTTGAGCCGGTGCTTTCAAAAAACATCAGTCAGTATGGGGTTTTTTGGAGAAGGCATCTTGTAGTTTATATGCACCAAAAGACATGACCATCACCCACATATACTGAAGCACGATAGCCATTTTGGCATCTGAGGGGAGACTATTAAAGCATGCATCTTCCATACATGTTTTGGACATTTCAGTTTTACAGTGTTTAAATGCTTCAAGGACATCATGTCCGATGATATCTTCAGTATTTTTTTCTTGGGTATAGAAATACGCCTTGATACCGCTACTGATAAATTGTTCAAGATTTGGTGATGAGGGAAGATGGATAGTCTCTCCTGATACTTCGTGTTCCAGTCCATAAATCCATCCACCCATGATTGCAGCCGCTTGAAATGTCGCTTTCAAGCTTGCTATTTGATTATCTGTATAGGTGTTTAAAATGATCGGATATTGCTTGAGAAGTGTCGTCACTGTTTCACTTGATAGAAGCGAGCAGATATTTAAAACAGCATCCGACGATATCGATCGGATCCGCTCCGAATGGGGGATTGGTGTTGTCTGTAATAGTTGTACGATACCGTCGAGGTCTCTCATAGGATGCTATCGATTATATACCAATTGGAAGTCATTGTTATTTTGCTTCTCATATACATCGTGTTTTGATACACTTATCCCATCAATCCACTATGAAAATCTTTACTGGTTCGTTTTTTGACATAGGAAAGCAGCAAGGGGAAATCTATAGACAAAATGGGTTAGACCTCACGGCAGTTACGGTGGATGATGAAATCGTCAAAAAACAAGTCGATATATATAAAAAGTACTACCCTTCGCTTCTAGAAGAGATTGATGGAATAGCAGTCGGAGGAGGATTTGATATACGAAAATTACTGCAAATCTATCTTGCTGCAGAAATCCTTGGATTTGTTGGAAGTCATGAAAATTCTGTATCCTGCTCGATTTTTGGCATTACCAATAGCCATGGGACTTTTGTTGGAAGAAATTTAGATTGGTTACCAATTACCGAAAAAGTGATGGAACCTTATAAACGAGAAACCAATGGGTGCTATCGCCTCATCGCTGTTTCAGACATGTTTATCGGGATTCCATCACAGGTAGAACGCAATTTTTTATTTTATGACGCGATTGATGTGATCAATGAAAAAGGAGTATTTATTGGTATTACTGCAGCATCAGGTGACACATGGTCGTATGGGTTGTCCTGGAAAGAGTTGACGAGAATGATTGGAGAACGCTGTTCAACGGTTGACGAGGCACTTGAGATTTTCAAAAACACTCCAGTCGCAATTCCAAAAAATTACTTTATCGCTGATAAAAGTGGGAAAATGGTAGTCGTCGAGCACAATTCAAATGAATATAAAGTTGTGCATCCCAAAGAAAATATCCTCATTCATACAAATCATTATCTTGATCCGGAGTTGCAAAAAATAGATAGAGTTTTGATTGAAATCCCTGAACACTCTACATATATCCGATATTATGAAATTCTTCAAAAACTAAACGGGATGAAAGAAACTTTTCAGCAGTCCGATGTGATAAAAATACTTGGAAATCCGAAATCATACACATGTCAAAACCACGACATTCGAACGATTTGGACGCTTGCACTAGACATGAATACACCCAAATATATGCTCTATACTGATATCATCGGCAAACAAACTGAAATAGAATTGGTCATATAGGTATTTCCTATATCATTCCACTTCCAAGATGGTAGGGGGGGCGTGTTAGGAGCGTGGAGTGGTGGTCAAGAGACAATACTCCAAGTGGCAGATACAGAGAACTGCAATGATCTTCTGGATGAGCCCTCGATATGGAATAAACCAATCGACTGGAAAGATGACTCCCCAAAGTGCCATGAGAAAAATGACGATGATTCCTATGATGACTGTCGGACGATAAAGATGATTTTGGCTTGTATCTCTCTGAAGAGCGCGAGCAAGGTCAAATACGCCAAGAGGAGCAAGGATGAGAAAAATGGTGAGCGCAATCATATGGATTCTACCGGTGAGAGAAATCGTGTCGAAAATCGTTTTCTTATTTTCGATCGGATCGGTTGGGAATATAACAACGGCAATGCTTAGGAGGGCAGAGACAGCAGCAAATGTTAGCCAAACTCGCCGTGTGCTAGCGGAATTTGTCGCACGAATCATAGAAAAGCCAAATGCTACAAAACCCGCGCCAAGCTGGAGAAAATTTAGCTGTTGCCACACTCCATGTGGGCCGATGGCAAGTCTGCTTATGGTATAGGCAAAGTGATCATATCCAGGCGTCAGCATACCAAGGACTACTACGACCACAGCAAAAAGGATCGGGCTTATGATTGCAATCAGTCGCACGAATGTATTCCATTGATGTCTCGATATCATATGTATATGTAGTATCTCAAGAGTATGGTAACTCTGTCATCATGATCCATTCACTAGCAAATATCGATCGTCCGAAACGAACATTGAAGTATAGCTTTCCATCGACAAATGATGGGACATACACATGTGTTGCCCGCGGAGAAACCTCACGAGGAGTCAGGATGTCTTTACCGATTGTCCATGTGCAAAATTTGTTTTTAGGAAAACATTCGACGATTTTAGCGGTGCTTTTGCCATCCCTAACCGATATATGCGTACCAAAGTAGCGAGATCCAAACTGCCGTAGAGACGTGATGTGCTCAAGTCCCGTGAGTGGTTTTTTATCAATCCGCTTCATGGTGGTCGGCTCGGCAAACCAATAATCCATTTGTTGATATCCGGTACTAAAAAATAGGATATCGCCAATGAGTGACGGACTTGCGTGACTATAAAATTCGTCTAAAACAAGCGTATCTTCTCCAGTGATGAGATGATGTCTCCGCAGGTGGGACTGATAAAAAGGAAATTTCCGGAGATTTGTGTGCTTTTCGTAGTACAGATACGGCCATGTCACATACGAGCGAAGTGCTCGTACCGCTATTCGTCTATGGAACCGAAAATGGATGCCATCGTGGGAGATGGACTCTTTTATGCCGATCAGGTCATTGCTATAGAGGTGATATACATCACCTTTCTTGATGACATTGGGATCTGCTTCCCAGCACCATGGCTTGTATCCAAGGATTTTATGAAACATGGGGCTAGTGTACATGAAATACACGCGCGTTTGAATTCTTGACGTGGATGTATTGGTATATAATGACGACACTATGGACGATACAGTGTATACAAAATCGCTACAGTTTCATACAAAAACGCGTGGAAAACTTGGGACGATAAGTATCGCCGGGACACTTGATCCAGATACACTTCCACTTGCGTATACCCCCGGAGTTGCAGAGCCCTGCCGTGTGCTTGCAGAGACGCCATTTGCAGCATATGACCTCACACTAAAAGGCCGAACAGTGGCGGTCGTCTCAGATGGATCAGCGGTACTAGGACTCGGGAATATCGGCGCAATCGCAGG
>CAZQGM010000131.1:0-3837 GCA_964592885.1 uncultured Gammaproteobacteria bacterium | reverse complement strand
CTTGAAGTTCGGCAAAGAATCGTTCAACGCACGATTTATCGAGCGGTAATCCAGAATTGGATAACCACGTATTAAAAACTCCCACACGGCTCACACACTGACGGACAGATGAGGGTGATAGACGTTCTTTGATGGATATAAAGCTGGTGAAATCAGCGATATCTATCTGCATGCTCCCTATTTGGGAGTAGCTTGGGGTTGATCACGGAAGTTCTAATGAGGAACTGATCCGTATAGTACGCAATAAATCCAAAAAAGACAAATCAGATATATTCCAAGCCACTCCGAGTGAAGACCTAAAAATGCAGATTTTGCTGTTTTTGAGGCTAAATCCCCTAGCTCCGCTGTCTTAGGAATGCGGGGATGTCGAATTCGTCGTCGTCATTGGCTGGCGGATCGACGGGAACTGGCGGCTGTGATGCCTGTGGTTGGTAGCCGACTGCCGGATTTGGCTGGCGCTGAAATACCTGCTGTTGAGTCTGGCGAGTACCGGCCTGACTATATCCGGATGGTGTTTTAGATGACAGATCCTGAAGACGCTTCTTCGTCTCATCAAATCCAGTTGCGACCACTGTGATTTTGACCTGATCAACGAGATTTTCATCGATCGTCGCACCGAAGATGATGTTTGCATCTGGATCGACTGCTGCTGCGATTTGCTTAGCTGCCTCATCCACTTCCTGCATGGTGAGATCGTTGCCACCCGTGATATTAAATAGGACGCCTTTGGCTCCTTCAATGGATATCTCAAGAAGTGGCGATGAGATAGCGGTGCGAGCCGCTGTAGCAGCCCGATTTTCGCCAATGCCGGTTCCGATACCCATAAGCGCAGATCCAGCGTTCGTCATGATGCTCCGTACGTCGGCAAAATCGACGTTGATGAGTCCTGGCATCGTGATAAGGTCCGAGATACCTTGCACGCCCTGTGAGAGGACGGAGTCGGCTACACGGAATGCTTCCACAAGTGTCATTTTCTTATCGATGACTTCTAGGAGGCGCTGGTTCGGGATGACGATGAGTGTATCGACTTTATCTTTGAGGTTCATCACGCCCTCTTCCGCAGCGATCATGCGGCGTGCGCCTTCAAACCGGAATGGCTTGGTTACGACTGCTACCGTGAGTGCACCGGTTTCTTTTGCTATCTCAGCGATGATCGGTGCGGCGCCTGTCCCAGTGCCACCACCTTCTCCACATGTGATGAAGACCATGTCACAGTCTTGGAGATGTTCTTTGATCTTTTCTCGTGATTCTTCAGCCGCCTGTCGACCGACTTCAGGATTACCGCCTGCTCCAAGTCCGCGTGTGATATTATCCCCGATCTGGACTTTGGTGTTTGCCTGATTTGATAGAAGTGCTTGCGCATCTGTGTTGACCGCGATAAATTCGACACCATTGATCTGGTTACTTGCGATCATCGAGTTGACAGCGTTACATCCGCCACCACCCACACCGATGACTTTGATTTTTGCAAAACGTGCGATATCAGGTTTGATCAACATACCGATCCTTTATTGGGGCAAGTACCTTTGATCCGTTTAAACGGAACCGTTAGGGCAAGAATGACTTTACCAGATCTATGACTTTCGTGGCAAGGCTCTTTACGCCGTTTCGATCACTAACTTTCCCCAGATTGCCCAAAAATGACTGTCCTTCCGACTTTTCACCTCGAAGTCCGTAGAGAATAAGTCCAATGCTCGACGCAAATGCTGGGGTTGTGATCTCATCGATGAGTCCAGAGACACTTTTTGGGATCCCTACATGGACAGACATCGCGAGATTACGACGGGCCGTTTCGATGATCTGGACGGTCTGAGCACCTCCACCGGTGACCACGATCCCAGATGGAGTCATGCCACCAAATCCGCTTTTTTTGATCTCCATACCCACCATGGCAAACAGTTCGTTGAGTCGTGGTTTGATGATGCCATCAACCAGCATTTTTCGCGATACAGTGCGTATTTCCTCTGGCAAATGAAGTGCAGATATATCCAATTCATCACTTTTGTCTATTTTCTTCGTTCTATCTATCGGCTCCTCTTCGGGAACCATCGGCGCGCGGGGCTGGCGAGAAACCAAGAGTTTAATCGCTTCAGCGCTTTCAAGTGATACTCGAAGTCCTGCTGCGATATCTTTCGTGATGTTGATTGCACCGACCGGGATGACTGATGAGTACGACAATGCGCCTTCTACATAGATCGCGATGTCGGTCGTGCCACCACCAATATCGACAAGGACGACGCCAAGTTCTTTTTCAGTATCAGTCAATGCCGAAAGCGATGCGGCTAGTCCGCCAAACACGATCCCGCCCACATCAACACCCAAATCCTCGACGCATTTATAGAGATTTCTAATAGCAATCGATCCACCTGTGATAAGGTGTGTGTCCACTTCAAGCCGGACACCGGTCATATTGAGCGGGTCGACAATCCCCTCCTGACCGTCCACGACATACCCACGCGGGATGATATGGAGAATTTCGCGGGATGATGGAAGTGATACGGCTTTGGCCGCATCAATCACGCGCTTGACGTCACTTTCTGTGATTTCCTTGTCTGGATCAGCGACAGCGACGACACCATGAGAATTGAGTGATGCGATATGACTTCCGCCGATCGTAATAAATGCTCGTCCTGCTTGTACCCCTGCCATGCGTTCGGCTGCTTCAAGTGACGAGGATATGGCAGCAGTTGCTTCTTCGATATTGACGATTTGGCCTTTTCGAAGTCCACGACTGGGCACTGTGGAGACGCCAATAATTCTCGCCTCACCGTCATCTTGAACGGTAGCGATAAGCGTCGTAATTTTGGAAGAACCGATATCGATTCCAGTAGCGGTGCGGTCGCGAGCCATAATTTAAAACATAAGTACGGGTTTAGCATACCGTACGTCGATTAATGTCGGCACTGTACCCTTCATTCTAACGCCCGTCAGAATGGTTTGTAAAGTGTGTTGGATGGCGGGTAAATCCGTATCATGAGATATAAGTATATCTAGATCTTTCAATTTGACACGTACGGACGCGCTATCGTTTCTCGTTACGGACACTGGATCATAGTCAGAAAGGTGCAGTATCGCTGCTACTCCTAAAAGGACGGTATCATCGCGAATCGGAAAACCGATCGTTTGCGCACCTGGAATATTGATGACGGGAAGTGACGGACTTTTCTCATTCGTCGACGTTGGGTATCCGAACTCGTCAATCGGAAATGATCCGGAGCCAGAATGCAAAAATGCGACTGCTTTTCGCTCTTCAAGCCTCATCTGAAGTGTGGACGGATATTTTTTGATGATTTTTACCGTTTTGAGATTTGGGTACTGTGATAGCAATGCATGTTCATACCAGCTCGTTGGGAAAAACATCAGATTGCCGGGGATAATAGATTCATCAATCATGAGTGTCGCGTTTGTCCCGATGACTTCAATTTGTTTGATCCGAAGATTTGCAATCGCTAGGACTGAAAGTGCGATTACGACTATGCCAATACTGACAAGGAGCACTATTTTTGTTACTGGTATGACACGTCTGGTATTCATGATCTCGTGTATACTTTTTCGATCGCGTCGACCATGTGGCCCGCCGCATCCGTTGGGATCGTTTGAGCAAGAGTTTCTAGATTTTTTCGCATAGTCTCAGTAGACGTCTGGATCGTACGCACCCCCTCATAGATCACGCTAGCGGTCACACTCGCTTGTCGGATGATCAGCCCTGCACCTGCATCAACGACAAATCGAGCATTCCAAAACTGCTCATCGCCTGATGCCCACGGCAACGGGATAAAGATTGATGGAACTCGTGCTATAACGGTTTCGATTACGGTGTTGGCACCTGATCGACCA
>CAZQGM010000130.1:0-3908 GCA_964592885.1 uncultured Gammaproteobacteria bacterium | reverse complement strand
TATTTTTTATTTTCTGAGGATAATAGCACATGATTTTGTTCATCATATGATGGGTTTTTTACGATAGTCAGTAATTCGTCAAGTGATGAGAGAAACAAAGGTCTACAACTGACATGCATAACTGGCAGCGCGTGTGGATTAGCGTATCTAATAAGCGTTGTTTCTTTGTTCTTTTGTATACTTTTTTGTTCAAATGGGACGGGATCCATAAGTGGGCGTGCAGTAAGAACTGTCGAAATCGAGCTGAGATTAAAAAGCTTTGCAGCGGCAGTCGATATTTGCAGCCCATCAGTTGTGTTTTTTGTCAGCTCATTGAGTAGCTCGTTGTATGAGTGCACGAGTGAAAGCGTCCTACTCGGGTATGCATCATAGGTTGCGGTCATTGTCATGAGGTTACTATTTGGTAGCATGTCTTGTAGGAGAAAAAGGGATGTTGAAGGATTTTTCCATCCTTTGGTAAAAAATTCTCGCCGTATCTGGTTTCGTGTTTGTATCGCATATTGGTAGCTTTCTGTCGGTACGTGTGTGTATGCAGGGATTGGGAAATATGGTATGTGAGATGGCTCCACAGTGAGATGGTACCCGTACCATGGTATGACAAGAGATAGAAGATGGATGCCACATAGAGTCACAAGAATGAAGGTCGTATATCTCCATCGAGTTTTGAGGTATACAAACGATAGTGCTGCAAGTGTGACGAGTACGAGAGTCAGTGGAATCACAAAACGTGCTGGTACCCGAAACAAAGTAAAAGGGAATGCGGAGAATACCAGATAGATTGGCGAATATTTTCCAAGCATGAGAAGTACACATATGCTTATCAGTACGTACCATGTGAGAGCATTTTTTCGAAATTCTTTATAAAAAAATGTCCATACGATGTAAAGAATTGGTATGATTCCGATATATCCAATCGCTTCCCAAAATACTTCATGGCTCACATATGTGCCGGTATAATACGTTCCATTCCTAGGGGATCCTAGAATAAATGGATAGAGATAGGTCAAGAAGTGCGCTGGTGGAAATGAAAATTCCGTTGCTTGTTCAAGTGAAAAACCTGCCGAAACTGAGAGTAACCTTGAGAACTCAAGCATAGGGAAAAACTGGATACTGGATAAAAGAATTCCTATCGTGATACCACACGCCCAAAGAAATAGTGACCGAAATAGGTGTTTCTTTGTGTCAGATATCTCTCTGAGGACGACGTACGTACTAGCTGTGCAAATGGTGATAAACACTGCTTGTACAAATCCCGCAAATAGCTGTTGTGCCACAAGAATACCGACAAGAAAAAGATATTGTGTTTTTCCTGTCGCGCGAAGTTTCTCAGTTGCGGCAAAAACGGCCGGTAGGAGCGAAAAGCTTTGGAGTAAACATATGTGCTGTATGTGAAATGCCATCCAGCCGGATGCGCTAAATGTCAGTCCACCGATCATTGCAACGAAAAAAGGCAGTTTTAGGGCAGTGAGCCATGCGTATGTGCCCCAACAAGCAAACACGATGCATACAAGGAGCGATAGGTTGTATGCAATCGGTACAGGAAGTGTCGAAAAAAGTACGAGATTGGGAGCAAAAAATACGCCAGTTTGCCCCTCCCCGAGTACTGGAAATCCCGATCCGATTTGATTGGACCAGATAGGAAGCTCCGGGGAACGAAGTTTCTCCGCATACCAATACTTCGATGCATAGCTTAAGTGAAACGCATCACTTATTTCAAATTCGGGCGTTACGATGATGCGCACTGATGGAACAAATAACTGGTAAAGAAGAATACATCCCCAGATACATGATGCGGCAAGAGCGAGTATATGGTGTTTCATATTTTTTTTGTTTGTACTAAATGAGGTAAAAGAAATTCGATGAGAAGCATCATATACACTGGAAAATAGTAATTGATAAACGAACGAGGTCCCCATAAAAATAGAGAGAAAAATATCATTCCAGTAGCCCCGATAATTGATATCAAACCGCGTTTAAGTGCAATACCACATATGATCGCCGTACACATAATTGCTCCCAGCGGAAGAAAGAATGAATACGGTATATGAATATGTGTCAGAAGCGGATACATGGATAAACCATCAAGTCGCGGCATTTCTTTGGTAAACGCTGAAAATACGGTATGCGTTATGAATGCGTTTGGATCTATGAAAAAAAATGGGAAAATCGCATAGATACAATACATCATGAATCCTAGTAGTGCCGGATATATTTTTCTATTTATGCTTACCATTTGTATGTATGGGAGTAATATCAATACAAGATATTGTTTTGTCGAGATGATGAATGCGGTTGCAATTCCACTCACTAACCAGCGACCATGACGCATAGCAGACCAAACAGTGTACACCATCAGTATTGAAAGAGTATCCATATATGATTGTTCGATGATGAACGGTGTTAGAGGAAATGAAAGTAGCAGAATCCATATCCATTGACGAAGTGGCGATTTCACTCCTTTTGATATGAAGTACCCGATGCAGCAATCGATAAGAACTGCTGCATACCGTGGATCATGCAACAGTCCGACAACTGGAGCAAGCAGGTATAGAATGCCCGGTGGATACGGAAACCACGGCGTAGTATATAGCATGTCCATAGGTGAATTGATGAGTATGCTGTATGGATTTTGTCCATGTAGTAACGCACGTGCTGCGTCCCTGTACACAAAAAATACATCAATTTTGGGGACTGGGTCTCCAAATATAGGCAGTATCCGGATAATCAACAAAAGAAAAATTACAGATCCAAAACCAAGCAGTTGAATTTTTTGGTTTCGCACATGCATGAGTACTGCACTTATAACACTAGCACTGGCAGCAACCAAGCTTATTCGGATATTCCATGAGGTTGCTATCGGATAGAAAAGTTGTGGAGTGGACGCCATCAATATGAGGTTTGTGATAGTCAATATCTGTATATCTCGAATATCAAGCTTCATCCGATTTCCCACTGCATACCACATTAGAAAAAAGCAGTAAATGAACATGATTCCGACAATCGCCCACTGCGCATAAAATCCCCGTGTTGCCGTCAGGATAATTGAGAAAAAAATAAAAAAAGGTAGGGCCGATGGTGTTTTGGAAGTATGCATCACGGAACCGCTCTTTTGACAGTACTAGTATGGTATCCTTATACGAGTGGAACTACAAATACTCTTCCCTATAGTAGCAGGTCTTTTCGGTCTCGTCGTGGGGTCTTTTCTCAATGTAGTCATCGATCGGATGGTTGAGGGACATGATATTGTTCGAGGCCGGTCGATGTGTGATCATTGTCACCGCACACTTACGTGGTGGGAACTAATTCCTGTCGTATCCTACATAGCATTTGGTGGACGCAGTCATTGCTGTCATACGCCGCTCTCCATACAGTACCCTATTGTGGAAAGCACCACTGCCATTTTATGGGGTGCCCTGGCGTACACCGCAGTCCCAACGATCGTGGCAGATCCATCATATATCCATATCATCTTATTTGTGGCTGATGCGGTGTTTATCGCAAGTGGGATCACACTTTTTTTCTCAGACGTCCGGTATCAGCTCGTAGCCGTCCCCTTACTTTGGATATCAGCCATCAGTGGAAGTATTCATATACTCTGTCAGTATCAGCCGTGGTTAGGTCAAGCTAATTTATGGCCGGTGACGATGACTCTTCTGTCTGCCATGGGAGCATATATATTTTTGGAACTCCTTCGACTTATCACCCGAGGAAAAGCAATGGGTGACGGCGATCCCCCCATGGCTGCTATCGTTGGTCTTATGACTGGGTACCCGCTTGTCATCGTTGCTATGTATATAGCTTTCTTGACCGGTGCAGTGGTCGGTGCCATACTCATGATAGGAAAAAAATCGACTTTAAAAAGCAAAATTGCTTTTGGGCCGTTCCTTATTATCGGGGGATGTGCATCC
>CAZQGM010000129.1:0-3924 GCA_964592885.1 uncultured Gammaproteobacteria bacterium | reverse complement strand
CGTTCATCAAATGGAAGAAATCATGAAGCTACTTTGCCTCGCCGTAGTATTAACGTAGGCGGGTCTCCCAATCTATCTTCTCCCTATCTCTCCCTATCTAAATTTTTTTGTGTGTACTATTTTGTCTTTTCCTCGGACTTGGTACAGTAACCACCCCGCTGCGGCTATTTTTTTGATAAAAAATATCCGTCAACAGATCGCTACATGCAACATAATCCGATTGGACTATGTTGTTAAAGTGCAAAAAACGGACGATCTTCGTGGGCTAAATCAATCATCAGCCGGACGTATCCTCCGTTTTTTCCGCATCACCATGCCCTGCATCGTGACGCCGAAAAAAACTTCTCCGATGGAACGGCGACTAGTGGCAGTCTCCGACCCAATGAGAGAGGCCTGGAAATGTTGTGGTTGCACAAAGCAACGACAATCAGTTCCAGGCCTACAGTAAGCACCTCCGTATTTTTCTAGTGAGTTCTTTATGAAAATGGATTAGGGATACAGGCTGAAGCGGCCAATAATCGTCATGGTGTCGTCATCGTTGATGACAATCTGGAACCGACCATGTTTACCTTCCACAGGCACGTACCAAACATTGCTCGAGTCAGACCAGGCCACTTTCCAGTTGAAATCGTGAGCCGAGACCGTGAAATAATCTGCGCGAACGCGAACGTAGGAGACAGGCTCCATGTTTTCGTTCAGGCGAACGATCACGGAATCTGCGCGGCTGCGCATGATGAGCGCATAACCCGGCAGTCCCCGCAGTGGGGTAACCGTGATCATATTCGTATCAGCAAACAGATCGCAGAACCAGCTCGGCAGCTGAATTTGGGTTTCCGGCATCGGGATGTCGGGCATGTACTCACCCAACGTTTGCCAGATGTCGGTATTGGTCGCGGGCGCGCCGGTATAAATAGTCACCGTAATCGGTTCGACATCGACTTCGTTCGGGATTGCCGTTGGCTCGGGCGCCTCAACCGTCGCCGTAGGATCCGCAGCAATAGTGGTCACAACGGGCGTAGTCGTTGAATCGACCGGAAGGGCCACATTGCGATTGACCAGGGTGGTCAAGACAACAATCCCAATCACCATCAGCCAGAACAGGAGGCCAAAAATACGCCGTCCAGTTCGGGGCATGCGAGCGTCGTTCCACGGCCGGATACCGATGATGAGGGTGTCACCATCAAATTCAAAGTCACGGCCAGAGGTGTTCCACCCCAGATTCCAGCCACGAAAGTCATTCTCGGCAGACGGGGCGTCGTACTCAGCTTCGGCTAATTCAGCCACCTGCCAATGCTTCCCATCGCGATACTTAAGATATGGCACCAGTCCGAAACCACGGAACCCGACGACAAACGAATGCCGACGGTTTTGGGCCTTCGAGACGCAGGGCATAACATGTACATAGGAACCCTGGCTATTACGACGAAAAACCAAAAGTCGCCACTGGGAGTCGCGCCGGACGAGCAGAATGCCAACGCAGAAGGCTGTAAAGCCCAGCAGCATGGTGACGATCACCTTGGTAGCCAAGGCGTGGCTTACGAGCCAAATGAAAAACATATACGCAATACTCAAAAACTCGTTCATCAGTCTCTCCTCGAACAGAAATTTGGAAAATGTGCGGAAAACCCGCTTTAGATGCCAGTATGGCGATCTATCCCCAATCTCCTACCCCACGCAAAAGACTGCGGATCGATCGCCAAACCAGAATCGGTTTGTGAAGAGACCCAGAAAAAATACAAAGATACTGTTAAAGTGCGACAGGAAGAAAGATGTGTCATGCATATATGACAAACTCTCTTCATGTGAGCGTGAAGTGTATCCCATAATAGTATATTTGTCAAATCTTATAGGACTGTCCTACATAATGATTACGCTCAAATATACGATTATGTCGAAGTTTTCTAACAAAAAGTACTAGCAAGATATTTGAGGCTATCTCTCAAATGTATTTGGCATTTTTTGTCATTTATTCTTGACATGAAGAATATTCCGTGCTATGATTTCGTCATATGCCAAAGAAGAAAACAGGAGAAATTCCCTCCGATGAACGACTCGAGCTTCTTTTTCGACACGCCGGGTTATCCGAAAAACAAGCCAAACTCTATCGACTGCTTCTCATCACCGGCGAGGAACGCCCGAGCACACTTTCCAAAAAAAGTGGCATCAAGCGTGGTAACACGTATGCGCTTCTTGAGGATCTCACTCGTCACGGGCTCGTACAGAAATTTGAGCGCGGGGGTATCACCTACTTCACCCCAGAGCCACCGCATAAACTAGGAAATCTCGTTGAGGCCCGTCAGAGAGAAGCTCTGATCGCGTCTGAGCTTGCACACGATCTTCTACCAAACCTCACAAGTCAGTACAAGGCAGCTATCGACCGACCGGTCGTGAGGGCATTTGAGGGCAAGGAAGACATGGAGACGGTGTTTGAGGACATCTACGGGCCACACGGGAAGGATAACATCGTGTGGGGCTGTGCAGATATAGAGCGAGTCCATACTGAGTTTCCGGATAAGCTCAAAAAGAAGCTTATCCCGCTTCGTCACAAAAATGATTGGACCGCGAACTCAATCTTCGTCGATAATCCAGGCGGGATAGAGCTACACCGCACTGATGCGAGTCAAAAACGTGTATCCTGTGTCGTTGACGGCACACAATATCCCCTCCCAGCTGAAATAGATGTGTATGATGACAAAATCACGTTTATGAACTTCGAAAAAGAGGACTTTGTCGGCCTCATCATTGAAAACCCTCAGTTTGCCGAGACACTCAGAAGTATCTTTAAATTGGCATTTGCCTATACCCAAGAGCACTGCAAGCACAAGGAGTCATCATCACTTCCCTGATGAAGATCCTACCCACGCGGTTTCCTTCGTACTGAATATATCGAGAAGAAACCGGTATTGTGCTTCAGTAATCAGCCGCTTCTCAGAAGGTGTCTTCTCGTAGGATTCAAGCACTTTCGCAAGCGCCAGTGACGGCACCGGATCACCCACTCGAGCACTGACAAGTGCGATCCGTGGTACACCAGACCCCGTCACATACTCCCACGGCAATGGTATTTCCGGTGAATCTCCGACATTTAGAAGTTGCAATCCGGCATCGTGATGTTTCTGGATGAGATCATGAGTAAGCAGGATTTCCAATTTTTTATCCATCATTCCACCTTCTGTCGGATAATGTAAAATGGCTTTTCCAAGCTCAAGAAGCTTCTCCTCATCCGCAACCTGAATCATCTGTTTTAGATATGCTTTCATCGGAAGCTCGAGAAAATATACGCCACCCTTCGTCTGGAGCGCAGGGTCAGCTTTTTTCAACGCATACGATGTCAAGATCAGGATCATTTCCTGCGCGATCGGATCATTATCGCTAAACCCGGACCACATATTTGTCATCAAATCCACCATTTCTGACGGTGATGCAGCTTCAAGACGCTGTTGCATCTGCTCGAGATATGCGGGATTACTCAAATTTCCTTGGATAAAATACTCGTTTGGATAGCGAGTATCAGGGTAATGGACCGCATCGACACCAACAATCGCACCCGGTGGATGCTGTTTCATGACATCCGATTCTAGCGATGGCCATAAAATACGTTTCTTGTTGCCACATGATTGATCAACGATGCACATCCCCTCTTTCCAACGGCCCGTTTTCGCCAATAGATCATACATCCGGACCTGAATCCCTAACTGAAGCTCATCGTCCCCTGTCGCCTCGGAATGGCTATTGAGATCAGCTTTGATACTTTGATAGAAGCGCAGCATATCTGATTCCATATCACCTGGGATAATGCGCTCAAGTTTAAGGAGAAAATACCGCTCCAAAAGAGGCTCCATCGATCCAAGCATTGTCGGAGAATTCACATGTCGCACGGAAAACTCACTTAGTTGTTGATGTAAATGTTGCCCTCCCTGAAAGGCT
>CAZQGM010000128.1:0-3939 GCA_964592885.1 uncultured Gammaproteobacteria bacterium | reverse complement strand
CGGGAAGACGTGGTGATCTCTATTATAAAGATTGCCACGCCGAGTATGACTCGGTTCGCAATGACAACGAGATCATGTTTTTCCATCGATTAACTTCATTATTGTTCATTTGTTTATTCCTTTTTTGCTTCATACCAGTTGCCCGCGCAGAATCGATCGACGCATATCGGGCAGACATAACTCTCTCAACTGATGCACAGATTGGAGTCACAGAAACCATCGAGTATGATTTCGACGATGCAGATCGTCACGGTATATTTAGGACTATTCCCCTCACCAAAACGAATACCGATGGAAAAGAATACCGAATGTCCCTATCAGATGTTCGAGTCGAGGATGGTCTAGGGTCTCCATACCCATACAGTATCAGTGGTGATAAACGTGAGAAGACCATAAAAATTGGCGATCAAAAAAAAACGATCACTGGGCGACACACATATGAGATTAGCTATACAGTAGCGGGGAGCATTACCTATTTTTCAGATCACGACGAACTGTACTGGAATGCTGTGGGTACTGATTGGACCGTTCCAATCGCAACTGCTGAAGCCACGGTATCGCTTCCATCTGGAATCGATCCAGCACTAGTGACTACCGCGTGTTATGTCGGTATCTATCAGTCTTTGGATACATCGTGCGTCGCTGAAGTTCGTGGACAAACGGTGGTTACATGGGCGACTCGACCACTTGGGTATGGAGAAGGGCTGTCGTTTGTCGTCGGATTTCCCAAAGGAATCATATCTGTCGTCGAACCAGTACCGATGGTATCTCAAATGGAATCATGGATAGCAGCTATCATCGTCATTAGTGTTGGAATTGTCGCATTTCTTTGGTACATACTTCTCCCGATTCTCGTCGTATATTGGTGGTTTACGAGTGGGCGAGATCCGAAAAGTACTGTCGGCATCGTCTCTGCATGGTTTGATGTTCCAAAGACAAAAACACTCCGCGGTCTGACGCCAGCAGAAACAGGGACACTGATTGATGAGACAGCAGATATCCGGGATATTACGGCGACGATCATCGATCTAGCACGTCGCGGGTATATCCATATCATCGAAGAGAAAAAAGGGACATGGTCGCTTCGTAAGATTTCACCAGCCCCAAAGGATGCTCAGCTTGAGCCTTTTGAACATACACTTATGACGGGAGTTTTTGGGAAAAAAGACGTGATGAAAATCAAAGAGGCATCACTGACTGGGACAATTCCGACGGTTCAAAAAGCGCTATACGAAGCAGTCGTACAGGAAGGATACTTTGCCGAAAATCCAGATTGGATCCGCACAAAATATACGATACTCGGGGTGATTGCACTCGTCACTGGAAATATCCCACTCACGCTTGCGGCATTTCTCTTTGGTAGAGCGATGCCACGGAAAACGCTTGACGGCGCCAACGCTGCCGCTGTATCTATATCACTTCGAAATTTTATACAAAGCCAGGATCGTCAGTATCGATTTCAAGCCGAAGCACAGATGTTGTTTGAGAAATTCTTGCCGTATGCAATCGTCTTTGGTGTCGAGGATATATGGGCCAAGCGGTTTAAAGATTTGGGATTAGTGAATCCAGATTGGTATGAAGGAAGCACGCGTTCTGGATTTTCACCGATGCTATTTACGTCAGCGCTTTCCTCATCATTTCACTCATCAGTTCAATCATCCTCCGTGACACCGACTCGCTCCTCAAGTGGACATTCATCGGGATTTTCTGGTGGATTTTCTGGTGGGGGAGGCGGAGGTGGAGGAGGCGGGAGTTGGTAATTTTTTGTCATCGCGAGTCCCGCAAATGCGGGACGTGGCGATCTTTATGATTACTGTACAATATTTTGTATATATTCTTACAAATCAAACAAACAGGGTTTTATATATTGGTGTAACTAATAATTTGATAAGAAGAATACATGAACATAAAGAACATTTAGTGAATGGTTTTACCGATCAATATAATGTAACAAAATTAGTATATTTTGAAGTATGTAGTGATATTACGGAAGCAATCTTACACGAGAAACAATTAAAAGGAAGGTCTCGCATATATAAATTGAAATTAATACAAAAAGATAATTCCGAATTTCTGGATTTGTATAATGAACTATTATAAAGATTGCCACGTCATGTACCGTACGGTACATGACTCGCAATGACAAAATAAGGGGGTCTATGAAATTTACCAGTGGAGAAGTGGCGATTGTGACAGGAGCATCACGGGGTATCGGCCGGGCAACCGCTGTGGAACTAGCAAAAGAAGGATGTCGCGTTGTCATAAATTATAAGTCAAATACATCGGAGGCAGAGAAAACGTTGGCCCTCATAGGGAAAGAGAACGGGATCATCATCAAAGCGGATATTACGGATGAAAATGAAGTGAAGCGACTTATTGATGAAACAGTACAGACATATGGTCGTATCGATATTCTCATCAATAACGCCGGGGAAATTATCCGCCCCGGGGATTGGACCACGGATATGGAAACGTGGCAAGCGACACTTGATGCAAATCTCACGAGTAGTTGGCTCATGATCAGAGAAGTGGCGCCCATTATGAAAAAAGCTAGGAAGGGGAGTATCGTCAATCTCACATCAACAGTCGGTATGCTTGGTGTTCCGTTTGTGATGCCATATTCGGCTGCCAAAAGTGGAATCCTGGCAGTTACAAAGGGAATGGCCAAAATGCTTGCGCCGACAATCCGAGTCAATGGTGTCGCACCAAGTAATGTCATGACAGATATGATGATCAGTGCAGGGGAAGATGTGAAAAATCGAATGATTGCAGGAACTCCTCTGGGTAAAATAGCAGAGCCTGATGAACTAGCTAAACCCATCGTCTTTTTGTCCTCGGATGACGCAAGCTATATCACTGGACATATCCTCGTTGTCGATGGGGGATACTCTTTAAAATAAATTTACAATTTACAATTTACAATTTACAAAATTCTTAATTCTTAATTCTTAATTCTCTTTTAATTATGACCCCGGTTGTATTTGCTTGGATTACGTCATTTTTATATGGAACGAGCGGCATCGTGGCAAAGCTCGCGACTAAAAATGACGTGACCAATCCGTGGCTATATAATTTTATCTGGGTCACCCTAACATTTGTTTTCATAGCTCCTATATCTCTCTATTTTGGAGTCGGGATTCCATCAGACTGGATCAGTATGTTGATACTTGGTGTGGTGGGAGCAGTGTCAGGAGCGGCATATATCCGAGCACTCACGGCGGTTGACGTGAGTATTTTAGGGCCGTTTTATAATCTTCGAACTCCCATCATCGTTATTTTTGGTGCAATCTTTTTTAAAGACGTGCTGTCTTCCACACAAACACTTCTCATGGCTTTGATGGTTATAGCGGGTATCGTGGTAGGATTTGATGAGCATTTTTCTCTGAAATCTCTTTTCCGGCCGGCCATGATTAAAGCGTGGACTGCAATCATAATGTCTGCTTTTTTCAGTCTCGCAGTAAAAAATGCATCAATTCATAATACGTTTTGGGATATATCGTTTTGGTCAAATCTGATCACACTTTTGGTTACCGTTGTCTCATGGCCACTTTTTTCAAAGAGCATACAAACGACTGATGTTCGGAAATATTCTGGGATCGCGTATTCGACTATATTTTCAACAGCCGGCCTCCTGACATCATTTAAAGCACTTGAAGGAAATATCGGAATATCTGTCGCGATCATCACGCTTCCCGTATCCATGATCTTGGCCATTATTTTATCGGTCATCGCGCCAAAACTGCTAGAGAAGCATAGCTGGAAGGTGTATACCATACGGATCATAGCGGCAACCGTGATGTTTGGCAGTGCCCTTCTTTTGTCCAGATAAATCATTAGTCATACCTTGCTACGGACGTTCCACCTCGGAGGTGGAACTGAGAAAGCGTGCCTGTAGCACGGGTATCATACACTCTAAATGATTACTTCATGTATACTACG
>CAZQGM010000127.1:0-3994 GCA_964592885.1 uncultured Gammaproteobacteria bacterium | reverse complement strand
ATCCCGACACTTTCCGTGCTTGGGGCCTACCAGAAATTTACTGAGTTGACGCTCGTTAATATCATCATCGCTGTCTTTCGACTCGGATTTGGACTTGTAGCAGCAGGCTACGGCGTAGCATGGACATTGACCGCAAATATCCTATCGAGCTTGGGGGGTGCGATCATTGGGTATTTTCCAGCAAAAAAAGCGATGACGTCTGAAAAAGTCTCGCATTCAATTCCATGGATGAGGGCATTCACGTATGGTGGACCGCTTACTATCGCGACGATTGCGGCTACATCGCTCATTTCGACGGACGTGCTTCTCGTGAAACATTACTTTGATCCACACACCGCTGGAATTTACAGCGCTATTTCTGTTTTGGGAAAAGTCATTTTTTATGCATCATATGCGATAAATGCTGTGCTTTTCCCTATGATATCTGAGCGTCACGCAAAACAAGAGTCGTATAGTGGACTTGTCCTATCTGCCACAGCTATCATCACTGCTCTTTCAGTCGGGATGACGATCGTGTATTTCCTCGTGCCGACGTTTGTCGTACACCTTTTATTTGGGCCGGCATTTGATGAAGCAGTCCCATTTGTAGGGCTGATGGGAATATTCTTTTCACTAGCAGCACTTGTCACGATGTTTAATCAGATTTTGTTGGCCGCAGGGTATACCGACGCTGTATGGCATGTGGCTGTTGCCGCGGTATTTCAAATAGCATATATTACAGTTCGTCATGCATCGCTTTATGATGTGATGGCTGCAGATATCATCCCGACAGCAGTGTGTGCATGTGTCCTCGGGTTTCTTGCATATACTAGAAGCAGAGCGCCAAAAAATACCGTATGAAAAAATTCTCGATCATCGTCCCAGTGTATCGACAAGGCCTCACAATTCGCCGCGATATCATGGCCCTTATTGGGGCGATGTCGGAGAGTAAAGTGCCGTTTGAAATCATCGCAGTTGTCGATGGGTATCTAGATACCAGCCGACAGGAGCTGATGAAAATCCGCGATGAACGACTACATGTCGTAGGGTACCCGACGAATCACGGTAAAGGGTATGCGGTTCGGTATGGATTTGCGAAGGCCACGGGCGATGTGATCGGATTTATGGATGCTGGGGGAGATCTTAAGCCGACGTCACTTCATCTGATGCTCGAGCAATTTCGGTTTCTCGATGCTGATGCAGTGATTGGCAGTAAACGCCATCCAGATTCGAAAGTTGAATACCCCGAATATCGGAAAGTCGTCTCATCTATATACCAACTCATCGTGCGAATCCTTTTTGGACTCAATGTCCGGGATACGCAGGTTGGCATGAAAATATACAAGCGCAAAGTGCTTGAGGACGTGCTCCCAAGGTTACTTGTGAAAGAATTTGCATTTGATATAGAGATGCTTGCGGTCGCATGGCGCCTAGGGTATAGAAAAATCTTTGAAGCCCCAGTTGACATCGATTTCCATAGCGTGCTTTCAAGCATCAACTTCCAAAATCTATTTAAAGTAGGATTTCGGACGCTTTGGGATACTATCGCAGTGTTTTATCGTTTGCGACTTCGACATTATTACGACAATGAAAGTCATCGAAAATGGAAATTTGATCCAGAGCTAAACTTCCGAATTAATATAGGATAGAGAGTTATAATTGGGTATTTGCAGGGTAATTGAATATAGATCACCGGTGGTCAGCGTCATTAGTTTTTTCTGCTGGAGCCGTACATACTGCTACAAAAACGTACGCTTTTTTCTTATATACGCATCTACCACTGACCGCCTTCTATTCTATGGTTTTTCTGCATACCACCACTTGGTTGTGGTGTCATATATGGCCTGGGGCGTAATTGGTCGATAGTTTGATGAAAGTATGGCTGCTTCTGATGCGGCAGTCAGAACGATAGCATCATCACTATCAAAGAATGAAGGATAGTATGGCTTCATCTGAACATCTTTTGGAATTGCTGATGAAGGGTCGTAATGTGCATTAACAGGTAATCCACATACGTTCTTTCCAAATGCAATTGGCATACCGGCGTCATCGATACGTCCCTGAAGAGCAAGTTGGTACGTGATAGCTTGGATTTGATCCCAATTATGGAGTTTGCACGTATACACATGGAATTTTTTCTCTGGATAAAGCGCTATTACCTCATTTGCAAGCCGCTTTGTCCATGTATGAAATTCATCTGGTTTGAGTTCATATGTAATTTTTGGAAGCGCAACCAAGACATAGGCAAGTAACAATACTGACAAAAGTACGGTGCTCCGTTTGTAGACCTGAAAAAATGCATATCCGAAAAATACAAATAGATATGGGTAAAAATATTGGAGGTATCCCATGAATCGCTCACCCCAATAATATCGGAGTGTGACGAAATTTATCGCGAAAGCGATAATGAGGGAAAAGAACGGGCGAGTGATTTTCTTAGTATATGCAGCGTACGCCATGGCGGCGCCGATGAAAACGATAATGATTGATGTGACAATCTTTGATGACCCAAATGCATACGAAACAGATTGTGGCCAAAAATCAAAAAGATATATGCGCCAACTATTGGCTACATATATAATTTCCTTTCCGTGCATAGATAAATACGTCATATTTCGAACAGTAAACCAATGATTGGTAAGATCAAAAAATAACATTGGAAGACATGCTCCACAGAATCCCACGCCTGCCCATAACAGGTGAATATATGTCTTCGGACGAAATACAAAAAGAACAGGAATAAGCACAAGTAAGTTGATCATTTGGTAGTGGATATTTACCCCGATCCCTAAAAATAAACCAAGAAGAAATCCGTACCAGTGCGGCGAGGTATCCTTTTTAAGGATTTTTAGAAAAAGGTAGAAAGATAATCCTGCAAAAAGAGAAATGAGATTCGGATTTGTAAGCCCTTTTGCTGAAGATATTTGCGGTGGGGATATCGTAGTGAGAAAAGCGACGATGATTCCAAATGCCGTTCCGTATAGTTCTCTGCCGATAAGATACATGACAAATATAAATCCAATCGATGCAAGAGACATGTATATCCAAGGCGCATATGGTAGATGCGTGAGCATGCTAAAAAAGATAAGCTGCCAATAATACCATGGCCCGAATGTGAATGCGCCTAGCGAAGAAAATGGACCAGTAAGAGGAAGTTGAAATGCACTTGCTCCATATGCTGCTACGAATGCATCTCGTGCGGAATCACCACCTATGCCGAAACGATTGGGGAATCCCACAAACCGCAGATAAACAGCAAGTAGAAGGATCAATCCAAGCAAGATGAGTGTGGTCCGTACAGAGAGATTTCGCTTTTCCTCATCAGTATTGGTAAATAATTCCATTGACTCTAAGGATACGGATTTCGTCTTTTCAAGTCAATCATATGGATTGGCGCGTATTTGCACATACCAGTGCTCTCATGTGATAATTTCTTTCAAGTTCATGAAAATACTTATCCTAAATTGGCGGTGCCCGACAAACCCCAAATCAGGGGGAGCTGAGATAGTGACGATGCAGCATGCTACCGGGTGGGTGGCAAAAGGGCATAGTGTCACATGGATTGCAAGCTCGTTTGTCGAGGATGGCCCGCCTTCGTTACATAACTCCGGCGAGGTGAACAAGATGGATAAAGAGGTGATCGACGGAGTTTTAATTAAGCGGATCGCAGGACTCGGAACGCTTCATCTGAAGGTCGCAGTATTTTTGATACAGCACGGAAAAGAGTACGACGTCATCGTAGATGAAATCCATGGTATACCTTTTTTCGCGCCGATATTTACTCGCACACCAGTCGTCGCATTTATCCATGAAGTTGCTGATGAAATCTGGGATTACATGTACCCATTTCCATTAAACGTCTTTGGGAAACTTCTAGAGTCATGGTATTTTTCTATATATCGCCAGTGTCAGTTTTGGACCGATGCACCATCAACGGTAGAGGAGCTTGTGGAACGAGGGATCAAAAAAACATCGTGTCATGCCATCGCATGCCCGATCACGAAAAAGACAGAAG
>CAZQGM010000126.1:0-3996 GCA_964592885.1 uncultured Gammaproteobacteria bacterium | reverse complement strand
CTCGTGAGAGAGCCTCCTGGTAGATGCGAGAGTCATAGGGATCCACGTCCTTGACCACACGGCTATTAGCCCGAATTTTCGGGATGAGGATAGAAAAATTAGCATCAACCGGCACCATTTTTTCTTTTTTTTCTGATACGGTCGTTCCCGCGTGCTCCACCATGACGGGCATTTCTTTTGAAGCGACACGATACCGAAATTCCTGGAAGATGACGGGGCCGAATATGCATATCAGACACACCACACCTAGAGCCATCGTGAATATCCCCAGGCCGCGAAATAATCGATCAGAAGCTTTAGTAGGAGGGGGTAGTGCCACTGTGGGACTTACTTTCCTGATGATTTTCTTTGGAGTTGCACGGCGAGCCATACGAGTATGATAAGTATGATTGCGCCAACAATCAACCTCCACGACCAATCAGACCCCCCAGTTGGAGATGTTTTTTCAGTCGGCGTCGGACTTGATGAAGGGGTAGCTTCACCACTTTTTGTCGCTTCGCCTAAAATCGCACCGTCTGCTGCCCCATCACCGAGCACAGTTCCTTCTTCTGGGATCGACGTATTATTTGCCACCTGTGCTCCGACAGTTCCGGTTGATTGTGTCGTCGTGCCGCCACTTGCAGTTGTTGTCGTCACACGAACTTCACTGTCTCCAATCACGCCGGATCCATTTCCTGCAGTATCAAACGCGCGGAGCATATAGTAATATTTTCCGTCGCATGATGGCGGTGTATCCATATATTCACCATTGGTATTTGATCCGATAGTCACAGTGCCAACACGTGAATTACTGTCGAGTGCAAAAGATGTATCGGCAGACCTATACACCTCCACTTTTACGGTCTTGCCGCTATCATCTGCTGTCTTAAACGTAATTTTTCGACTACACCCTGATGATTCTTTAGAATAATTTCCAGGGGTTCCTGGGCCGTCAGTGTTGTAGTCAACTGATACGACCTGGCTCGTGGCCATATCTGAGCCAGCCGAGGCCGTGACGTAAAATGTATACGTACCGGCTCCCGCTAAAACGGAGGAATTAATCGTACAGTCACCAGAATTCCCTCCGACTTTCAGTGATTTGTCTGTATCAAACTGAGTATACCCTGCATCTGATGGACTTTTTTTGTAGCATTTGACAGTCATGGCACGATTTTCTGTATCCATAGCCACGAAACTCAGATGAAATAGGCTCAAATTAAATGGTGTTTTTGGCAAACTCACGCGGACAGACACAAAACCTGCCGGTGGTGTAGGAGTTGAGGTTGGTGTTTGTGTAGGAGCTACTGTTGGTGTTTGTGTCGGCTCTCCCGTTGGCGCCATTGCCGCATGTACTGGTGCCGCAGCCACAAATACCAAAGACATACATGCGATCCCTGCCACAATACCCTTGCTCATATATTTTCTCCCAAAAAGTAGGAATACACCGATACTGAGAAGACCAAATGCACCAAAAACTTCAGCAAATGGTGTACCCGTTGCTGGAAGCTCTGTCGACGCACCGAGCACATCACCAGTGCTTGTCACTGTACGTTTTTCTTCAGAGACGACATTGACTGATGCGGTCGTCTGGGTATTTCTCACGACTGTCGCCTGGGTTCCAGTAAAATTATTCGTCACCATATGATCAGGTTCTGCCGTTGCTAGAACCCGACCTGCAAGGACATCCGTTCCTTGTGCCCATGCAAGATCCCGGTAGGTACCAGGATCTTTGTCAGCGCTAATATCCGCTATGTAGGTCAGTGTAATCTCTTCATCTTCGAGCATATCTCCAATACTCCATGTACCAGGAGAAGCGTATGTTGGTTCGGGTATAGAGAGGGTCCCACGGAGATTTGATACTGCTTTCCATGAACCGCTACGGTATGTAAATCCAAGTGGCGGCAAGTCACGGACATTTACTCCGTACACGATACCACCCAAAGCATGAATGGTTAACGTGTACCCAAGTGACCCGCCAGGCAAAAGATCTCCAACCGCATCATTGGATTTGTCGATTTGAAGAGCAACATTTGGCAGTTCAGCTTGGCATTCATACACATCAAGCGTCACACTACCGCTATTGTCAAATAGTCCCGTTTGATTTGGATAAATAGAATACCAATCAGACCACCTGTCCCCGATGACAAATTGTGGAGATGTCATACCTGGCGTATAGACAAAAGAATACGTATGATCTGGTCGATATGATCCCCAATTAATCACACCAACGCCGCTTCCCAAATCCCCAAGCACTGCATGAGCAGCATAATCCTCACCAACTCCATGTATGCCATATCGAGGAGAGAGTGAGCCATCGACAAGCGTATATGCAGCATCAGCGACATACCCGGGAAGTCCAGTTGGGATAAATGTTCCAGATGCACGGAATAGATATGGGGTCCCTGCAGTAAGTCCAGATACAGTCTGACCATCTGCGTCCGTCGAGTCTATCATATACGTCCCAAAACGAACCTCATGTGGACGCTCTACTGGGCATGACGCAGCCCCGGAATATATCGTACCGAGTGTGCATCGTGATGAACAAAAATTCGAGCCCGGTGTCACGCCGAGTGTGCCATCACACTGTTCTTCACCGTTTAGTATCCCATCACCGCAGTATGGCCCGCGAACTGTTTGATGTACACATTCCGTCGTACAGTATGTCACTGATTGACCATACGCAGGTATGACATAGTGTCCGTTTTGGGATCCGTCATCACACACTTCCGGTACAGTCAACTTTCCATCACCACAGACGGCGACGGCACCACATGCTTCACTTGTCCAGTCGTTTGTGATCGTATAGGTAAGCGTCGCTTCAACTGCCGGCGCAAATGGTGTCGTTGCGTTTAGAACTCTCACATTCCACCCAGCTGGCCCTATTGGTGCAGTGCCCGTATGCATGAGTGTATATGTATTGGTTGATCCGGAAATACTATGATGCCCAGTCCCCCATAGGCCTTCTGTGAGCTCAAACCAGCCGCCATACGATCCACCTGATGTGAAATTCCGCGCTTCCAAACGGTATCCAGGCCGCCAATTTTGGACGACAACTTTCAGTCCATCATCGGTCCAGGCTGAGCCATATGCGCATGCTTCGTTATTTCTGATATGTGCAAATGTAGGATCAATAGTTACTGACGGAGGAACAGGCGTTGGCAATGGTGTCGGCGCGACACGATTGATAAATTCGACTGTCTCAGTGGGTTGATCGACAACGAGTGACTGTGTCATGGGTCCAGCTGGAGCCCACCCTGCCTGTCCGAATTCTTCAGCTGTGTACGCCCCACGAGCAACGTCTGTAAACGTCGCACATCCGTCCGCACCCGTTTTTTTCAGTTCTCCCCGATGGATAGAGACCGGAATTTGTCCTGAATTGTCCGAATAGACGTCATCGAGAATGCGTAAATTGACAGGCGATCCATTTCCGGTATATGCCATGCCGTAGATGTGGTCTTCATTAAATATTCCCCAATCGGTCGCAGTATTCCCGTCGACCATTACACCCAAATATCCGACAACTGCACCCGGAAATGTCCGAACACTTACCCATGGAGCATATGGACCACCGTACGATGGATCAGTCAAATATCGTTTGGAATATCCTGCATCTGTCACAGATGCAGTCGGGACGCCAGGGCGATACACATATGTGCCACTTGCCCGAAGCACATATGACCCTGCGGAGAGATTTTGGGATGGATAATTTACACCATTTGGCCTGACATTTACTGTCTCAAGCGCTGGTGATTGGTACAGTGCAACTGACCAGTCTGAAACAGGACTATTTGATCCATCTTTTTTGCATACGGTGACAGTCGATAGACACGACTGTCCTGCTGTCGCACGAAGGAGTGATCCTACGCCTGATCCTGCATTCTCACCACGTGCTATGTCTGTCGTAGTTACGACCACACCAGACGGAGATGTCACGACACTATTTCCTGAAATAGCTTGTAGATCACCTAAAGTAATCCCGCCATCAAATCCGTGACTATCGATGCCTACGACTATCAT
>CAZQGM010000125.1:0-4024 GCA_964592885.1 uncultured Gammaproteobacteria bacterium | reverse complement strand
CCCATACGGGTGCACTATCTGGAAACGCACTTCTATACCGAGCACTGTTTGCCCAAGCAGGAGCTATTATGGCCGATTCCATAGAAGAGCTTCTGGTGCTGGCCAAAACGATCACGCATTGTCCACTGCCGGCCGGAAATCGTGTGTCTATTTTGACCAATGCAGGCGGACCAGGGATACTCGCTACTGACACTGCATCAGAAAATGGTATGCGGTTGGCTGAACTAACTGAAGACACCAAAAGAGCCCTTCATGATAGGCTTCCAATGCTGACACATGTGGGCAATCCAACTGATGTACTGGGGGATGCTCCTGCTAACCGCTATGAGACCGCACTCAACGTTCTCGTTCCCGATCCTACCGTTGATTCCGTCATTACAGTCTTGACCCCACAAACGACTACTGAAATCGATTTGACGGCGCATGTCATCATCAATGCAAAACGCCTTTCGCGAGGGAAACCACTTGTCGCATCATTTATGGGCGAGCGCTCAGTCGATACGGGTATCGAGATTTTAAAAGCGGCTGGCATACCCACATTCAGATATCCTGAGGACGCGGTCCGCGCTTTATCAAAGATTACGGATTTTTCGCTCTCTAGAAATGCGATCCATACACCATTTGAGCCAAAAAGTAATGTCCATGAATTGTCAGAGACAACGAAAAATGCACTTGGCACGCCTGGATTTCTTGACCCTTTGTCCACAGCTGATCTTCTATCAAGCGTTGGCATACCCGTACTCGTCCCGACGATACGAACAGTCGACCAAATAGACCATAACGATGGGATGGATGTGTTTTTGCCAGATACACGCTATGCCCTCAAGGTGGTGGCAGACGGTGTGACCCACAAAAGCGACATCGGGGGTGTCGTTCTTGATGTGGATGTTCATAATATCCAGAAGGAGTGTCAGGCAATGTTTGCACATATTCACGAAGTGAGGGGAGACGTGGATATTACAGGCGTCTCTATAAGTCCGATGGCGAAACACGGCGATACACTCGAGGTCATAGCTGGATTTGTCCGTGATCCCGGACTCGGGGCCGTCGGCATGATTGGCCTGGGAGGTGTCCTTGTGGAACTATTGAAAAGCACCTCATTTCGGTTCTTCCCGGCGAGTGCGGAAGAATGGGCGCGAGCAATGCGAGGCACACCACTGGAAAAAATCATGAACGGATATCGGGGGAGGCCTGGATACTCAATGGAACAGCTTATAGACATCATGGCCAAGCTTGAAGCGCTAGAGCACGCGTATCCGATGATAGAGGAGGCAGAAATCAATCCCGTACTTTTGTATCCGCTTGGGGGCAACGTGGAGAGTGCGGTGTGTTTGGATTGTCGAATCCGCATCACATCCGAAACACAATGACAAACTCGCCTTTAGGCTCTGCAAAATAGGTGAGTGCAGCGGTAGCCGTCCCTCGCCAGTATTCTTCGTGTATCTTCGTAAGCTCACGACAGATACAAAGTTCCTGGTCGCCAAACACACTTGTAAAAAGCGTCAGCATCGCATGAAGATCATGAGGACTGACAAAAAAGACGTGGGTAATGGGATTTTTTGGAAATGTCAGTGATTGCTGCTTTATAGAAAGGAAAAAATCTGACCGACTATTCGTTTTCTCAGGAAAAAATCCATTGAATTCAAACGGAAGCGTCGGCATACCACTCCCGACGAGAGCAGTAAGTACGCTTGATGACCCGGGGACTACCACGACTGGAATACCGCGTTTCCTGCAATGCATGACAATCAGATATCCAGGATCTGAAAGAAGTGGCGTGCCTGCATCTGATACAAGTGCAATGTCTACCCCAGATTCAAGCGTAGCGATAAGCTCGGGAGCGCGTTTCATTTCAGTAAATTCATCGACACGAATATACGTCGGAGGTTTATCATCGACATGAGGAAAATACTGCACGTATCGTTTTTGGAGCTCTGAAATGAGAAGTGCAGTACGTCTCGTATCCTCCGCGCAGATGACGATAACACGTCCAAGGATGCGAAGTGCACGGATACTTATATCCTCCAAATTTCCGATTGGCGTTGACACAATGAAAAGAGTCCCCATATAATCGTGTGATCGTACTGTTTTATCTCTTACGTCCCTGTAGTAGGATACCATAACCCATATGAATATATTTATAGACGCATTTAATTTTTTTCTGCATATTGATAAGCACTTAGCCTCCGTTATCAATACATACGGCGCCGTTTCGTATGCACTATTATTTTTGGTGATTTTTGCAGAAACTGGGCTTGTCGTCACACCATTTCTGCCAGGTGACTCACTTCTATTTGCGGCCGGTGCTCTTGCAGCGACCGGATCATTTGATATTTGGCTCTTGTTTGCCGCACTTTTTGCCGCAGCTATCCTAGGCGACACCGTAAATTATTGGATCGGACACGCGATCGGCCCTAAGGCATTTGATGGAAAAATCAAACTACTTAAAAAAGAACATCTTGAAAAAACACACGAGTATTTTGCGAAGTATGGCGGAAAGACGATCATCATCGGACGCTTCATCCCTATTGTCCGCACATTTGCACCATTTGTCGCAGGCGTTGGAGCGATGTCCTATGGTCAGTTCATCCTCTACAACATCGTTGGAGGATTTATATGGGTCTCGTTATTTACCCTTGGAGGGTATTTTTTCGGTAACATCCCGATCGTGAAAGACAACTTTTCTGTGGTGATCGTCGTCATCATCGCCATGTCGGTCATACCAGCAGTCTTTGAATATATCAAAGAAAAACGCGCTCAGTCAAAAGAGTCTCCTGCACCAAAAAATAGCTGATTTCGTCGTGGACTTGATCAGACGTACGTGTCTCAATGTTTGAAAGCTAATGGATATAAACGCTAACTATGGCGTGTAGTGAACAGTGATCCGTATATGATCGATAAATCCATCAGCTCCAAATGCCGCAGTCTTTATTTTTCCGCTAATTGCGACGCCAAAATTGGGTGAGTTGATGTTTGGCGCTGCCCACGGCACGCCCCACAAGTCGGTGGGAGAACCACGAATATTGTATCCAGCACTGTTCCAATCTACACTTAGATTTGCATTGTCATTTCCGGAGATATTGCCATTTTTTACGATTTGTATGCTAGCATCACCGATGATTGAATCATACGTGTTCGTATAGTATTCAACGACAATTCCTACAATCGTTGCACCATTTGGTATAGAAAATCCGAAATTCGTGGCAACTAAATAATGTGAGATGTCATCGCTAGACCCCTCAATCGTTGTATGTATCGAATCTGCGACGCTTGCATTGGAGGGATTGAGCCAGGCAATAGTGCCCGTGTCTGCCACATCCTCCACAGTACTCGGACTCATAGGTCCAATGCTCAATGGTGTGCACAAATTATTGAGTCGAAAATCATGTTTATCATCACAATCAGCTTCTGACAAGCTTCTCATTACTGACAATCGCCGTCTTCCGCTTGCTGTTGCAGTGTAGAGGGTCGATGGATCTGCCGACCATCCATCAGCATCTTCATCAGTCACGTACAGCGCTTCGTTTGGCTTGATCACTCCTCCTGTATCGATAGCTACCGTTCCACCCGCCATTTTCAGCGACCCGGTCAGTATTCCACCGGAGTTGATGGTTACAAATGCACCACTTCCGATGAGTATCTGTGCGGTGTTTACTGTTGAATGTTCATCATTATTTGCTTGATCAGCACCCATAGCGCTAGCCACCGTAAGGACACAGTCTGAAATCACTGTGTTTCCTATGTGAGGGAGTCCTGTACATCGGGCAGCGTACACTGGAGAGGCAAAAAAAGAAAAAATGAACGCGATGATGACGAGAAGAAAAAAACGAATAGTATATAGAGTTTTCATATCCTATGACCTTGGTGCTACTGCAAGTGGTGTGCTACCGGTCGAATTTGTCGCTTGTAACGTCATGATATAGGTGTACCAGAGCGTATCAGGCACAGTAAGCGATACAGACCACGTCTGCCCACCAAGTACACCCGGTGTCGCATTAGCAAATGTCAGAGGAATTTTCATGGT
>CAZQGM010000124.1:0-4056 GCA_964592885.1 uncultured Gammaproteobacteria bacterium | reverse complement strand
AACCTTATCCAACCCTACCCTGTCGTTGGCCTCTCGATGGCGTATGGCAGTTCGTCTGGAGGCCAACAGTCGACAACGTCTACTGCATCTGCTCTTATCCTTCTCAATGCAGCTGGTACAGATGGCGGTGATATATTCGCAGGAGATCTCAAACTTGGGTATAATAGTGCATCTCCTACTATCACCACCTCAGATACCGATGAAGCTTTGTATATCAATCCCAACGGAACCGGAAACGTCTATATCGGCAATGGTTCTGCAGAAGGCACACCAAATTTGCTCGTGCTTAATACCGGAAATAGTACTGATCCGTCGGGGACAAACGGCGCGATGTACTACAATTCATCCACGAATAAATTCCGCTGCTATGAAAATAGCGCCTGGCGAGACTGCACCAGCACACAGGAACTCCTCGGAGAATCGACACTCGGCGCTGCAAATGCAAGCATTTCACTGACGCTTGCCGCCCGCGAACACCTTACCTGCCATCTTGAAGGAAGTGGAACGAACGTCGCGGCTGGTGCAATCCTCCAATTTAATGGCGTCACAACTGCTACGTATGGATGGAGCGGATACTACGTGACAGCAACCACCGTCGTCAGAAATTCAGGACTATCAGCAACATCTATGAGTTTGACGCTCGGTCAAACCAACACGACTCCAATCCAATCGGAAATCCAAATCACTAATGATACGGCAACAGCTAAAAATGTCATGTGGTCGACTACCCGTTCAGATGCGATTACGACCCAACCAGACCGATTTTCAGGATCCGGAACATGGAATAATACAGCGGCCCAAATCACGAGCATGACCATCACTACAACAACTGGTACATTCAATGCCGGGACCCGTCTCTGGTGCGAAGGGAAAAACGTCGCTGACTATGCAGAAAACTATTACACCACTGATCCGACGATGGAAGTGGCCGATGTAGTGACTGCTGATCCCCTCCTCCCAGCCGGCATACAAAAGACCTCAGTACCATACGACAATAAAATGATTGGTGTCGTCTCGACAAAGCCGGCTATTACCCTCGATGATTACATCGGCATGGGCCAAGGCTGGGCCAAACCAATCGCTATGGCTGGTCGCATCCCGGTCAAAGTCAGCACGATGAACGGACCGATCCAAACCGGCGATCCCCTCACCTCTTCATCAATTCCAGGTGTCGCCATGCGGGCAACCAAAGCCGGTGGCATCATCGGTCAGGCGCTTGAATCCTACAGCGGAGATGGCATTGGCAAAGTGATGACATTTGTCAAAACAAGCTACAGTAATGGCATAAAGACCGAAGAGCTCTTCCCAGGTCTTTCATCGCGCTTGTCGGACACGTCCGTCATACAAAAGACGACAGGCCGTGCGATCCTTGATTCGATCACCACTGATCCCGGATTTACCACACCCGCAAGTGGAAGCTCAGAACTCATCACTGACCGAGTCGTGGCTGGCACCGAAGTGATCGCACCCCGCATCATCACCGATGCACTTGAGACGACCATCATCACCGGAAGTGACTCAGCAAGTATGCGTCTTCTATTTGGCGGGGATGGGACGCTCACCGGCCTCACGAGCAGTGGATCAGCCGCATTTGTCGTTACTATCGATGGAGATAGTACATTTGCAGGTGACGTCACTGCTACATCGCTCACCGCTGAAACCTTGTTTACAAAAAGCATTTATCCTGTATCGGATACATTTGCTATTCATCTGACGGATGACGGGACATTTACCATTATCGGAAGCGGCAATGCACCGGTTGCGACCATCGATGCGGAAGGCAATGGCACATTTACGGGCGTCCTGACCGCTCGAGAAATCCGTGCAGATAAAATCATTGGACTGGAATTCCTCATTGAATCAAGCACAGGAAACCCCGCAAACGGGGCAAGCATGAAACAGGAAACAGGAAGTGCGACACAAAGTGGCACACTACGTAGCGAGATGACTGATGTAGTTGCATTTGACAACATCTCGTTTAACACGGGCAGTGTTGCGATGGATCTCTCAGTGCTGGGGACCACCACAACCTCAAAACTCGAAGTGAAAGACACAGCGACGTTCTTTGGCACCGCACTCTTCCAACGCCTAGTTACATTCGCATCATCCGTACTTTTCAAAGGAAAAACGACATTTGAAAACATTCCGCTCTTTAACCGTGATACCGCAGGCTATGCCATGATCAAACGCGGTGAGAAAAAGGTTGAGGTGACATTTGATACTGAGTTCCCAAGTATCCCAGTCATCAATGCAACCATGACGTTTGATCGCATCAGTAGCGGCCAGTCAAGCCTTGAGGAGGCTATCATCCGCGGACGATATCTCTACTTCGTCAGTGACCGAACGACAAAAGGATTTACCATTCTGATTGATAAAACTGCATCTGATGACCTGTACTTCTCCTGGACAGCCTTTGCGTCGTCAGATCCACATACATCGATCAGTACAGGTCTACCCGTCCTGCCGACCATCATGCCGCTTGTAACGCCACTTATGACACCAAGTGGAGAAGGCACAGGAAACACGAAACAGGAAACAACGTCAGGCACACAGAATTCAGGAAATGCAGAAATTACTCCCACTTTGGCACCCACAGCTGTGCCGATACCGACAGCTCAACCGACACTCGCACCAACTGGAGCATCATCGCCTACTCCAGAAGCAAGCGGATCAGGACAAAGTCAGTGATTGTTTGTAATAATTTAGTTCTTCAGATACAACACTGTCATCTTGAGATGGTATAGTCACCCAAAACTCCCATTTGGGATTATTCTCCTGCGACTGCAGAGATCGTACGTCTCTAGCATGAGTCTAAACTGTTACCTCTCTATTTTGGTATCAAAACGCCATAATCGAAGAAACTGAACATTCTGCACCACCTGTAAATTCAATTTTACGCACAGTCCCCCGCTTCTGATAGTCGCTATCTGGCATACCAAAGGGGTCATCACTATCAATGAGCTTTTTCCCGTCAATACTGTATCGATAGAGTAAATAGAGCGGATCGCCGTGAGAAACGATGACAACCGTCTCGTGAGGCGTCTTTTCTAGATCATCATACAATGACCCCATGCGCTTTGAGATATCCATCCATGTCTCACCGCCAAGGTCTTTCTGATGCTCCCAAAATGGGTGCCAATCGATTGGTGTCACCGGTGACTGATACCCTTGATAGGCCGAAAATGTTTCGAGTAACCGCGGATCTTCCATGATTGGAGTTTTCCCTCCAGATATATACTCAGCTGTCTGTCTAGTCCGAACAACTGCGCTTGTGTAGATCATGTCGACGGGAATATCGGTAAAAAACTGTCGCATCGCCTCCGCTTGTTTGATGCCGTGTTCAGAAAGCGGCATCGGAAGCCGCCCAGCCAGAAGATTGAGTGGGTTTTCATATTCACAGTGCCGGACGAGATAGAGCGTACGCATGTGCAGATATTACATCGTTTTTAAAAATATAGAAACGAAAGGATATTATTAATTATTAATTTTCTTCTCTCCCTACCCGTCTTCTGTCTTCCGTCCTCGGTCTTCCATCTTCTTCCTATCCAATTATCTCCCGCGCCGCCTCCCCCACTGATACTCCGCCCACAGGAAAAAATTGAGAAGCGATACGGCGACCATCGGCGCCATGCGTATAACCCCTAAGCGCTCGATGAGCATGATATGAAATATGAGAAGCGACAACATGAGTGTGTCAGATACCGCCGATACGAGAGCGCCCCCTAGTACGCCGATAAACTGAAAAGCGACTGGGGTATGTGCTGGTTCTTTTTGAGACATCGGCACGATGACCCGATCTGGACGAAACGCCCCAACCTCGATAATGGCACGCATCGATGTTTTTCCTGATTTCCGTACAGACAGCTGATACTCAATCATCGGATCAAGCGGGAGAAATACCATCCCAGAGATATCCGTAACTGCTCGCATTGTCAGTTTTGGCTGACCTTGGACGATGACCGTGACTACTGCGTTATAGACTGGGAGACTCGTCACACTATCTTGGACGACCACCGCAAAAAGCGGAAATCTACTGGGTTTCCCGAATAGTCGCTT
>CAZQGM010000123.1:0-4094 GCA_964592885.1 uncultured Gammaproteobacteria bacterium | reverse complement strand
ACCGTAGTTCAGCGGTAGAGCGCCTGCTTGTGGAGCAGGATGTCGCGGGTTCGAATCCCGTCGGTCACCCACAGTTCGACAACCTCACTATACTAGTGAGTTTGGCGAAGTGTAAGATGGGATGAGAAGTTTACCCTGAGCGAGTCATCGAGTCGAATGGGAATCCCGTCGGTCACCCTCGCGTAAAACATTTCGCATTATTTATGCACTCCACGTTTCTCATCCTCACGGTTCTACAAGGCTTCATCTCACAATTTATCGGGATATACGCGATTTTCAAAGGGACATATAAGCCGCAACGGATGACTCGGTTTATCTATCTTTTGATGAGCGCTCTTTTTATCGCGACATTGATTGCTCAGGGGAGCACGGATGCACTATTTCTCGCCGTCATGAATGGTCTTGGGACACTATGTATTTTTCTTTTATCCTTCAAATATGGAGTGGGGGGCACCAATAAACTTGATATCGTCACATTTTTTGGATTTCTCATATCTCTTATCGCCTGGAAACTCACGTCAAATCCGACAGTTGGTCTCTATCTATCGATCTTGACAGATCTCATTGGGTTTATCCCGACCATCGAAAAGACGTGGCGACAACCACATACTGAAGACTGGCGGTTTTACTTTTCTGATATCCTTGCTGGGGGATTTAGTACACTTTCCGTCCGTTCCTATTCACTCGCAAATCTTGCATTTCCACTCTATATATTTTTCCTAAATGGTTTTGCGGTCATGCTAATCTTGATCCGGGGTAAAGCAGTTCGGACCACAACCCCAAATGACTAAACACGACTAGGTAGCGTACTGCAATTTTATGCATACGCCCACTCATGAGTTTAATTTCATAAACGCTCGAATTTCGGCGTCGTCTGGTTGATGATTTTTTGAAACTCGGAGCGCTGATGCCGCGACTGCATATCGAGCAGCATCTTCAATAGAACCGTTTGGAAGCTGCATGATGAATGCTGCGTTAAAGCAGTCACCAGCACCGACAGTCGATAGGACTTTCACAGGGTGCCCGAGGACATCCATACGCTTGCCGTCAGTATAGACCACACACCCGGCTCTCCCTCGTTTGACAGCGACAAGTTTTGGGCCCATTCGCTCGACCAACCGTAGAGCTTCATTAAGATCTGTCACCCCGGTCACTCCGAGAAGTTCTTCTTCATTTGGAAAATATCCAGAGACAAATGGAAGTGTATGTTTTAAAACCGAGAGCTTTTCTGCGGCATACGACACGGGAATTCGTCCCGGGTCAAGAAATACCTGCTTACCACTTTTCAAGATGGCTTCACAAATCTGTGGGTACTCTCTAAAAAGGGTATCTTGTTTAAAATATCCCCCTAAATACACGGCATCACTGTTAGCAAATGCAGGAAGTGACATGTCGATATCTGACCGGGAGAGCGTGCTATTAGCATTCCCAGCCACAAGCTGGATATTCTGGCCGGTATGAGAAAGCACGATACCGGTATCGATAGCTGTTTGTACGAGTGGGTCAGCATGAAGCAATGATGTATCGATACCCGCACTCGTCAGGAGAGACTGAAGTTTTGCCCCTGTTTCGTCTTGACCATGCTTCCCGATAAGACTCACCTGGGCCCCAAGTTTTTGACATTGAGTCGCGAAATTCACGGCCGATCCGCCCAGTCCAATCTCATATGACGCGCCGCGATATTCTTTTCCTACGTCTAGATGATCTTGCGACGCCGTTTCCACTCCAAGATAATTTGTCTCAACATAGACACTGCCAAGGGCAACAATCTTGATCGAGGGCAAAGAGGTGCTTTGGTCATGGCTCATATTCTATAAGTATACGCTATATGAGCGAAATAGCTTGAGCCAAAGATCCAAAAACAGTACAATACGTCATTACTGTGGATACGCACCAAAAAGAATCGACCAATCACGGGCATGAACCAGAGCCAACCACCCATGCGGCGCCAGCTCCGGCTGTCAAACACGCCCTTCCCTCTATCGTCGATGCCCTCATCAGTATTTTTGAGGCAAAACAGAGCCATCCAGAACGTGCACACCCGATCAGCGTCAGTAGAACAGTGTCGATACTCGCAGTGCTCTATGAAAAAGCACGAAATGCGGTCGAGTTTCGGGCAGAACATCTCGTACGACGTGCAGCTATCGAGCGCATACTCAAAAGGCGGATCACGCTAGGAGGTTCACCAGAATCCATCGCTGAGGCACTTGGTCTCGAGCTTATGTGGGCAAAATATATTGACAGCTCGCTCGTAGACGAGACGGTCACCCACACGATCACGCAGATCATCACACGGTATCTTAAGGTAAAATCCAAGCTTTTTTCATCATCAACAAAGTACCTAGGGCTAAGTTGGGCGTCTATCTTAGGCCTAATGTCTTCGGAAATAGACGAGATGATCGTATCTCCCACAAAGCGTGGAGCTATCGTGAACTTTGTCTATCAGGCACTCCTGCCAAAATATCCACTTGCAGGTATGTCAGAGCGTGACCGGGATATGATCGTCTATATAGCGACCGAGCGCGCGTTTGCTCAGTCAGATGAACCACTCATTCAATATCATTTGCTAAAAGTCATCCATCCGGATTGGTTTACGGTCACTGACGCGAACTTTGATACAGAAATGGCCGCATTTTTGCAAAATGTTTCCGATATCCAAAACCATCTGATCAATCCGAAAGTCTCTCCAGTAGCACGTCACATGAAGCGACATTTGCCTCCATACAGGATCATCCGCGATATGTTCATCGAAAATGATGGCGCCATCCGACCGATCGTCGAAGATGAAACGCGTCTAACAGCAGAGCTTGAGCGAGTTGCCGATGTCAGATACAAAGAAACCGGAGCCAAAATCCAGCGAGCAGTCGTCCGAAGTATCATCTACATATTCCTCACAAAAATGGTATTCGCGCTCGCACTGGAAGCTCCGTTTGATTTGTTTATTGCCCACAAAATCGACTATATCCCACTTGTCATCAACATGCTCTTCCCGCCATTTTTACTATTCCTCGTCGCGGGATTCACAAGTGTACCGGGTAAAGACAACACAAAGCGTCTCGTAGATCGCATCAAAACGATCCTATATCATTTCGACACGATCAAAGACGAGAAGGATATATTTCATGGACGCGAACAGCAAAAACGCCCAATTCTGACCGCTGCATTTGGTATCGTATATGTGGCAGCATTTGGGATCACGTTCGGCGCAATTCTCTGGGTACTTGGACTTCTCCACTACAATCCAGCGTCGCAGGTCATTTTCATATTCTTTGTAGCGCTTGTCACCATATTTGCGTATCGGATACGCGTGTCATCTAAGGAATACGAACTTGTCGATCGACAGGGGGTCTTCGAGCCCCTCATGGACTTTTTCTTCCTTCCGATTCTCTGGGCAGGGGATATGCTTTCAAAAGAAATCGCGAAGATCAACATCTTCATATTTCTCTTTGATTTTATTCTTGAAGCACCACTCAAAGTCATATTTGAAGTAGCTGAAGAATGGATCCGATTTATTCGGACGAAAAAAGAAGAAATTCTTTGATGAGCAAATTCGTGTACTGTATAGGAGCGAACGTATACGGTATACTATGCCCAGTTATTTGCCTCTATAGCTCAATGGATCGAGCAGCAGTCTTCGGAACTGTTGATGGGGGTTCGATTCCCTCTAGAGGCACCCTTCGACATGCTCAGGGTAAACTACGCACCATTCGGTGTATGGCTGCTCCGCTTCGCATTATTTATAAAGACGAATTTAACTCGACCTTCATTTTAAATATTGTACTAATTAGAAACGTCTGACGTTTCAACACATTCGCTCCTTTTTTTGTTAATCTCTCGTTTATCTTCCCATGGTATAGTAATAGTCATGCAATCATCAGACATTGGAATCATCGGTTTGTCGGTCATGGGAGCCAATATCGCCCGAAACATCGCGAGTCACGGATACCATGTGAGTGTCTTTAATCGCACACCAGAAAAAACTCGAGAGTTTATGTCGACCTCAGAGACGACCGTATTTTCGGGATATGAAACACTTACTGATTTCGTTGGAAGCCTGAAGACTCCCTCGGTCATATTTATGATGGTAAAAGCCG